>PKDV01000090.1 GCA_002862715.1 Flavobacteriaceae bacterium
AAGTGTTTGCTGAATATCGGAAGTATCAAATGGGAATACTCCGTCTTGAGAGTCATCGCCTGCCGCACCATCACATTGTCTAGAAATAGAAACATCATTAGCAAAAGGCAAAGACTCAACAACAATGTTAAATGCCTTTCCGGTTTTATAACAACCTAGATTGTTGCCATCAGTTTTGATAATTCTATAAAAGATTTCTTGAAAATTTTGAACGGAATTAGTGAAAGGGCTAGACAGACCGCTGTTTGAAATTTCATTAGCATCTTCAAGACTTAAGTGATAAGTAATTTGAAAATCATTAGCACTTTGGTTATCTGTGTCACCAGGGTCTGTGTTTTCATCTCCAGAACGAAGTAAATCAGTCCTAGAATCTAAATCAAATGACAAAAAGCCATCTCTATCATCATCGCAAATTATAATGTCTGCCACAGGGAAAACAATAGGCAGGGGGTTAACAATTAATTTGAATGATGTGCTGGCATCAAAACACCCAGTAGTATTGTTTTCAACTCTTACAAAAATCTCGGTTGAATTTACAACATAGTGTGGCGCACTCGTTCCTTTTTCCTGGTTGGTGTAAGGAAATATTATTGAGTTTTCAGCATTTTCGGCATTTTGTTGCGTTTCATAAAAAGTCACAGTGAAGTCGTTTGTGCTTTGTTCATCTCCTAAAATTTCAGGGATTAAATTGTCAAAAAAATCTTTTTCAAATGTTATACTACCATTATTACCATCACCATCGCTTTCGTCATCACAAAACTCAATATCACTAATAGTATTTGCAATAGGTAAATTATTGATTATCACTGTAAAGGGTTCAGACTCACAAACGACACTATTTGTAGTAACCCGAACAACATACGTGGTAGTCTGATTAGGGCTTACAACAATTTCACTTGAGTTAGTAGCGTCAGTAATTTCATTAAGAACTCCATCATCAACAGTATACCAATCTACTTGAGTTTGAGCTTTGTATTCAAATAAAGGATAAGATTGACCTGCATTAAAGGTTAGATTCATATCATTCCATTTAATAAGATTATCAGAAAATTCAAATTGACCATAATTTTCCTCTCCATCAACATTATCATTTGGATAATCATTCGGTTCGCCACTAAACCAATTTTGATAATTCAAAGGAGTCCCATCAACCCAATACCATCCTCCATCAGGCTCGCTGTAGTCATTAGCTTCTGTGTCTTGGTATAGCCCAAGCCAAAAAGCTATACCATCATCTCCAGTTAGTCCCATGTGTTGAAGGCCGCTGTAAACAAGATTTTCCTCTTCTGCTGAATTAACAACATACATTGTAGCTCCTACAATAGACTCACCAAGGGCCTTAGATGCAGTCCAAGTTATTGGTTGAACACCAGCTGTAATTCCGTCTTGAGTGTAGTAAAAGCCATTATCATAAACAACAGGGCCATTAGCGTTTTCAATAAAAACTAAATTGTTAATTCGCGCAAAGTCTTCTGGAGTTGGAAGTATTTTATCAGTGTCAAGGGATAAGGTTATGGACTCATCTATACAAAACTCAACTTTACCACTTTTAGTACTTATTTCTGGGTCGTTAATTACTACTTTTGTTTCACTTCTGATATCTCCAATACACCCATTTATGAACCCTGCAGCATAATATGTTTTGTTATGTTCTAAAACAACATCATCTCCTAAAGGGGTTGTGTCTGACTCAGAACCAAACCACACTACATTTTCCACATTAAAATCTCCAACGGTCGAACCCAAACATAAAACAGTTAAAGGGTCTAAAGTAGGCTGTCCTATGTCATGAACAACAGTTAATGAAAACTCAGCTGTTTCAACATAGCAAGCGTAGTCGTCTTTATACAAAGAAGCAAAATATTTGCTGTTATCAAATTCTTTGGGAACAGATGTTAAAGCATATGTCCATAATGATGAATTGTTTTCATTTCTAGTCATTTCATAGACATTGTCGTATGTTCCATCATTATCATCATCAACATTTAAATAAACTACATCGCTTTCCACAGACTGCAGTGAGAAAACAACCTCATCACCTTCACATGCAATTTGATTAAAAGTTAAATCTTCGGCAATATCAGGCGCATTTGAAAAAGTTTGAAAATCATTTAATCCATCATTGTTGTTGTCAAATACAGCAGCTTGGTAATCGTGACCAACAACCCTGCCTCTTTCATCTACTCCACCATTGTCAATTGTCAAGGGAACAACCGTACCTGCGATGCCGTCATTGTTGTTATCCTCGTATCTAGCTTCGCGTATATCAAAGCAACCATCGGCATCGCTGTCAAGTTCAAAGGAGTCTGGAATATTGTCGTTGTCAGAATCTGATTTATAATCAAAGATTCTAATATTTCCATTAAATATAGAGCTTTCTGTAGATGATGGGTTATAGTGTTTAAAAACTAAACCGTCGTTCGCGCCACATAATTTTATAAACTCAAAATTATAGGATTCCGAATTATTTGGGTTGAACTTAAAAATAATTGAAGACGAATTAAAGTAAACAATATTTTCTTCAAAAGTTCCATCAAAATCAGTGTCCACTAGCAATTGGTTGTTTGGGTTTATTAGCGAAACACTTGAACCAGCATCTATAGACTCTAAAACAAAAAATTCTTCTTGAACTATATTTTGACTAGAGAAGAAATCATTATTATATGTTAAAATTATATTTACATCCTCACTAAATGAAATATTATATGATTGTGACAAATTTATATTTGCAGTTCGGGGAAAAGTTGATGTAAAATTACCATTCGCGTCACCAGTAAAAGACTGATTATCAACAACATTTGAGCTTAATACTCCACTAACTTCTAAATTATGGGATATAGAGTTTGGAGTAGTAAAACCAGATGTTGTAGGTGCTGTTGGATCTGTTAAATTGATTAAAATATCTCCGTTTGACTCATCAGAATTTAGGATCCCGTCGTTATCTTTATCTAAATCAATGTTATCATTTATTCCGTCATTATCATTGTCTTTAGGACATGTGCTAAGAGTTATTGGGTCTGAAAATAAAATGTTTTCAGGGCTAAGGCATTGTATGTCAACAACAGCACGGTAGTCTCCAATTTCTGTTGGAGTAAACTCAGAGCCATCTCCTATTTGCTGTTGTAAATCCACCCAATTTGATCCGTCATATTTTTGCCAAACGATGCTATCATATCCATCAGGATTAGGGATTTTTAATACCACATTTGATGTGCCATCTTCATTTACACATCTACCATACTGAGAAATTGTTAGTTCAGGAAATATCTTAGGAAACAATGTAAATCCAGAGTAAAAAGCACCTGAAGAAGCGGCTTGATTAACATTGTAGTAAGAAACGTATAATTCGTCAGAACCAATAACTGCAACATCTCCACTTAGATTATCAAGCCTATTTATTTGGTATTGATTTACCCCATTAATCGGAACATCAATCCTAGCCGAGGACAAAGTGTTAATGTCTTGACCATTAACTGTAACGTCAGATTCTGCTTTACTTAATACCATCAGACTTCCAAAAAAAACAGTATTATCATCAACTTGCTCAATTTTAGCAATACTTTCCACGTCACCAGTAGAAGCACAGTTTAATGGAGGAACAAAGAACATACTTTGATTGGCAGAATAATTATGTCTTCCTTGTTGAGTTTGAGTATATTTTTCACCTGTGCCTTGAAACACATATATATTATTGTTGGATTTAATGTGCATATACTGAAGTTCTCCACCTTCAGAGTAATAATTTCCTTCAACAAAAAAATGTTCACCAGCGTTTAAAGTATCGATATTGGTTTCGGGGTCTACGTAAGGGACTCCATTAATTGTAATTTGAGTATTGTCGCTGTCAGCAATAATTAATGCATTTTCAATACTTGTAAAGCTATCTCCACGAACAAGGATATATTCTTTTGCATCTGAAGATGGGTCAAGACTAACCAATTGATCGATTCCCATATCGCCTCCAGTAAAATAATCTGTTCTATCGTTAGCTGAGAGCTCCACATTATCAATTATTTCATTACTAAAACTTCCATACAACGTTCCTGTATTAACTACAATATCTTCAGAAGATTCTATTAAGGTTCCTATAAAACGAGTGATGTTTTCTTCAATAAATGTTGCGACAAAACTTTCACCGTTATTTAGAATCAAATCATTCGGAAGATTTAACCCGTTCAAAGCAACTAAATTGGAATCAGCAGTAAATGAAATTTGATTGTTGTCCGACACACTTACAATGGAGAAAAACCCCATATCATTATTGGCACCAGTCCTTTCCATTGCACCAACCCTGAATCTTTTTCCAAGCCCATTAACTCCTTTGCTTACAATTGCACCAGCATGAAAATTATGTTTTACTCTAATTGAAACGTAAACCTCCCTGTCAGAAGTTACCTCATAACCTTTTCCAGTTACACCATAATTAAAAGTATTCGGGTTGACAGGCAATGAGCCAATTACGTTATTGTTTAGTTGGACCTTGTAAGATGAATTGTTTAAAACAACACCTGAAATCCATTGCTCTGAACCACTTCCAAAAGGCTTAATAATAAAGTTTGCTCTTTCTGCAGGAGTAGAAATATACATGTGGACTGTTCGAAAATAATTAGCATTTGGGTTAGATTCACCTTGGAAAGGCAGTGGCGGAATATAATGTTTGGTACTAAGTTGCGCATTTGCAAAGGTTGCACAAAGCAGAAATAAGAGAAAATGTCTTGAAAAAAGACGCATATTTGCAAATTAAGTATTCAAGGATACGAATTTATTGCAAAAGAATAAGTGAAAAAATTTATTTCGTTTTTTGTTATAATCAATTTATTATTGATTAATAAAGCTGTAAGTCAGTACAGAATGCCGGTTTATAATGATTATTTAACTGACAATTATTATGTTTTACATCCTGCAATGGCTGGAGCCCATTTTGAGGGAGTTAAGGTAAGGTCGTCTTACAGGACTCAGTGGCTTGGAATAAAAAACCCTCCTTCTGTTCAATCTTTGAATATTCACGCCAGAGTAAGCCAAAAATCAGGTCTTGGAGCCCTTTTTTTTCATGATCAAAATGGTTTCCAATCACAAATTGGAGCACAATTTACTTACGCGCACCACATTAATTTTTTTCGAAGCAATGCAGAAGTTAATCAGCTATCATTCGGCTTAACAGTTGGCGCGTCTAATTACAAGCATGACCAAACATCCTTCGATTTAAGTTCTGGAGACCCATTGGTTTTGGGAGATTTCCAAAAAAGTTTTGGAGGATATGTTGATTTAGGAATCACTTACAATTTATTAAACTTATACGCACACCTAACAATTCAAAATTTGCTTTTTAAAGGAAAGGATATTTCAGACGAGGTCATTTTAGCAAAACCAAGAAGAATATTTACATCTTTAGGCAACTTTTTTGAAGTTAATAACAAATGGGCCTTAGAACCGTCATTAATGCTAGATGTTGTTGAGTTTGCAGAGAGGCCAAACATCGACTTAAACTTGAAAACACACCACAGTCTTCGAGATGCACAAATTTGGGGTGGATTTTCTTATAGAAATGGACTCACGCAAACTTTAGCCTACAACCAAGGCACTCAATATTCTCAGTCCTTCAATCAATTATCGGCGATTACTGGCTTTTCATCAAAGAAATGGACTTTTTCATATACCTACACCTTTGCCCTAAATGATATAAAAATCAACAACTCTGGTTTTCATCAGTTTACCCTTGGCTTTGATCTTTTTAGCGATGAATTTACAATCACAACAGTTAGAGGAATTTTGTAAAATGAATTATTCAAAACTTAAATGGGTATTTATTTTTTATGGATTTATTTCATATGCCAATGATTGGGGCAAAACAGGACATAGAGTTATAGGTCAAATTGCAGAGCAATATATTTCAGAAAAAACAAAAAAAAGCATTAATTATCTACTAGATGGATTGTCTCTAGCATATGTATCAACATATGCAGATGAAATTAAATCTGATAAAAACTTTAGACACTTAGATAGTTGGCATTACGTTAATTTGAATATGGATGAGAGTTATTTTAATTCAAAAAAAAATCCAAATGGAGATATTTTTTATGCAATTAATAAATGTATAGAAGTATTAAGAGACAACAACTCCTCTAAAACTGATAAATCTTTCTATCTAAAATTACTCGTTCATTTTATTGGAGATTTACACCAACCTTTACATGTAGGGAAAAAAGAAGATAGGGGGGGGAATGATATTAAATTACACTGGTTTGACGAATTAACAAACCTGCATGCGTTATGGGACACAGGGCTAATTGAATTTTTTAAAATGAGTTATTCGGAGTTGGCCGAAAACTTAACAAAAAACCATAATTTCCAAAAGACTTTTTTTGACGATGGTGACATTTATTTATGGATGTTAGAGTCACAAAAAATCGCAAAAGACATCTACGCAAATACAAAACCAAATTCAAAGCTAGGCTATGAATATCACTACAAATACTTTCATAAAGCCTCGAATCAACTTAAGATTGCCGGTAAAAGGCTAGCAATGGTTTTAAATAACATATTCGATTCGGAGCACTGATTTACAAGCCTAATTCATTAAGCCCATCCTTTTCGAAAAACGATTTTTTCTTTAGCTCAATACTTAAAGAATCGCAGTCAATTGGTATGGAAACATCAATGGGTGCTTCGAACGGACCACTTGAAACAGAAATTGTGCTATCTGCATAAATTTGTTTCATGTACGAGCCCCAAATTGGCAAAGCCATAGTTGCTCCTTGTCCGAATGCAATTGATTCAAAATGAACGGATCTGTCTTCACCTCCAACCCAGACTCCAGTGACAAGATTTGGAACCATCCCTATGAACCATCCATCGCTCTGGTTCTGCGTTGTTCCAGTTTTTCCAGCAATTGGGTTTGTAAACTCATATGGGTACCCAGTAACAACATCCTTAAATATTCTATTATATTCGTCTGCTCCTCGGTGTCTAAGTCTAATTCCGGAACCCGCCTCTGTAACCCCTTCCAAAAGTTTTAGTGTTACATATGCAGATTCTTCACTTATCACATCTTTTGTTATTGGTGTTGGCTGAAAAATTGTTGTTCCGTTTTTATCTTCAATTCGAGTTATTATTTCTGGTTTTATATAGATGCCCTTATTTGCAAATGATGAATATGCCCCAACCATCTCATAAACACTCAAATCAGGAGAGCCTAACGCAATTGCAGGAACATTAGGTATCTGGGAACTCACCCCTAAATCCTTTGCTAAGTTTGCAACAGGCCTAGGACCAACTCTGTCAATTAATCTGGCGCTTATGGTATTAACAGAATTAGCTAGAGCGTTTTTTAGAGTTCTTTTACCAATATATCTGTCACCAGAATTTTTTGGACACCAAGGATCTTGTCCTCCAAATTTTCCAGGCTCAACACAATAATAACCGTCAGGCAATGAATCACATGGAGAAACTTTTAATTGGTCGATTGCAGTAGCGTAAACAAAAGGTTTAAATGTAGAGCCAATTTGCCTTTTTCCTTGTTTTACATGGTCAAACTGAAAATGACGATAATTAATTCCACCTACCCAAGCTTTTACGTGCCCAGTTTGGGGCTCCACAGACATCATTCCTGATCTTAAAAAGTGCTTATAATAATATATAGAGTCTTTGGGTGTCATTAAAGTATCAATATCTCCACTCCAGCTAAAAACCTCCATTTGTGCAGGCTTATTAAAGCTTGTGTAGATGGAGTCTTCATCAATTCCTCTTTTTTTCATTTTTCTCCATCTTTCCGATCGCCTCATTGCTAAATCAATAATTTTTTCGATTTCAGCATCAGTAATGTCAAGAAAAGGTGCTGTTGGGTTTTGTTCGATTTGATTTTGATTAAAAAATTCTCTTTGAAGATTTTTCATGTGTGATGTGACAGCCTGCTCTGCATAGTTTTGCAGTCGTGAGTCTATAGTTGTGTAAACTCTTAGACCGTCTAAATACAGATTGTATGAAGACCCATCCTCTTTTGGATTTTTCTTTATCCAGTTAGAAACATATTTTTGAAGGTGTGATCTAAAATATGTTGCAATTCCCTCCCTGTGCGACTGAGGATTGAAATCTAGTTTAATAGGTAAGCTTGACAGGGAGTCACGCTCAAAATTTGAAATTAAATTGTTTCTTTCCATTTGCTGGAATACAATATTTCTTCTTTTTTTGACTAGCTCAGGCCTACGAATTGGGTTATATAAAGAAGAATTTTTAAGCATGCCAATTAACATTGCTGATTCATTTAAGTCCAATTCTTCAGGGTTTTTTGAAAAATATATTGAACTTGCAGATTTCAGACCATCTGCATTGTAGTTAAAGTCATAAATATTTAAGTACATAGCTATGATTTCGTTTTTTGTATATCTACGCTCTAATCTCACAGCGATTACCCACTCTTTAACTTTTTGAATTATCGCCTGTAAAGTGTTTCTAGATCTAACTCCAGTAAATAATTGTCTTGCAAGCTGTTGTGTAATTGTACTCGCGCCTCCTTTCTTGCCTAAATAAATTAATGCCCTAGCAGTACCCTTAAAGTCAATCCCCGAATGATTATAAAACCTTTCGTCTTCAGTAGCAATTAAAGCTTCTACCATTTGCTTTGGAATTTCTTCAAAATCAATAGGGGTTCTATTATCATTAAAATAGTATTTACCAATAACTATATTGTCGGATGAAATTATTTGTGTTGCAAGTTTAGTGTCTGGGTTTTCAAGTTGTCTAAAGTCAGGCATTAATCCAAAAACACCGAGTGAAGCTGACACAAAAACCCCAACAATTGAAGCTATTGTCAAGAAAAGAGATGCCCAAATAGCAAAAACATATTTTTTATAATTATTTTTTTTATTCATCTTTTTCGTGGGTAAGTTTTATTCCAACATTATGAATACCAGGCAAAAAACTATTGTCATAATTGGTTTCAAAACCAGCAACTGAAGGCTTAATATTAAAGGTATAAACCCCAGGTGAAGTAAGAAATACTTTATCTGGATGGGCTAAATTAATTTCCTTTAAGAAAAACCCCTTTCCAATCCATTTTCCACTAGGTTCTGCTAAATAATATTCAAGAGTATCTGTAATTGGTTCTCCTTTTGGGGGAAATATTTTTGTTATAACAAAAATATTAGAGAAGGGATAGTCATTGGAGTGCCTAATAATCCATTCAAGATTTGATGTTTTAGAAGGAAGAGTATTCTTTAGCTTAAATTCAACCCATTTCGACTGTTCCCATCCATCTAAAGGGATGTTTTCAAAAAAAGTTACACTATTTTTTGAACATGAAAAAAACACGCTTATCAATAAAAAGCATATCCACCTAATCATATTTGTTTTTTAAAAGATGTTTTGAACGACCCTTTTTGAAAATTTTATTACTATTGTGCTTGCCTCTCCTTAACAACTTTTGTTTTGTAACGGGCATACTTGAAATTTTAGCACACTTGTGCGAACAGCAGCCAGCGAACTTCTCCGCACACTTATCACACTGTATAAAAAGCAAATGACATGCTTCATTTAAACAATTTGTATGTGTATCACAAGGACCACCACATTGATGACACTTGGAAATAATATCAGTAGAAATTTCTTCGCTTCTTCTATCATCAAAAACAAAATTTTTACCAATAAATTTATTTTCAATACCTAGTTTTCTAACCTGTCTTGTATATTCAATTATACCACCTTGTAGTTGATAGACATTTGAAAAACCTTTAAACTTTAAATATGCACTTGCTTTTTCACAACGAATTCCACCAGTGCAATACATTACAAAAGTTTTACTTTTTTTAAGTTTTGATAGTTTTTTTTCAACTAATGGAAGCGATTGTCTGAAGGTATCTACGTTTGGAGTAATAGCCCCTTTAAATTTACCAATTTCGCTTTCATAGTGATTTCTCATATCAACAATTACAGTGTCTTTGTTTGAAGTTATTTTGTTAAAGTCGATAGCATTTAAATGTTTTCCTGTTAGGCTTGGATTGAAAAGTTTGTCAGTAATTCCGTCAGCAACAATTTTATTTCTAATCTTGACTTTAAGTTTCAAAAATGATTTATTGTGATGTTCAATAGCAAAATTTAAGCGGATTCCGTTTAAAAAAGTTATTTTTTCAATTTCTGACTTAAATAAATTCAAGTTTTTTTCAGGACAAGACAGTTGAGCATTTATTCCTTCATTTGCGACAAATATTCTTCCAAGAACACCTAAGTTATTTAATTTTACGTACAAGTAGTTTCTAAAAATCAGAGGGTTTCCAATAAAAACATATTTATAAAAAGACAGGGTTATACGACAATCTTGAGATTTATCAATAGTTAAGTAATTTTCTTTTGCACTAAGATGGTTGTACAGTTTCATGCCATACAATTAAAAAACTTTACAAATGTATAAAATAAAGAGCCCGATTTATAAGCATTTTACCACACAAAAATCGTAAATTAGTAACTATTAATTTTTCAATTATGAGCAATGAAAAGGACGCCAAGCTAAAAGCACTAGAACTTACACTAGATAAGCTGGACAAAGCTTATGGTAAAGGCACAGTTATGAAAATGGGGGACAACATTGTTGAAAATGTTGAGGTAATATCGTCAGGGTCCTTAGGCCTTGACTATGCACTAGGCGTAGGTGGATACCCACGTGGTCGCGTAGTTGAAATTTATGGCCCAGAATCTTCGGGAAAAACAACTTTAACACTCCACGCTATTGCTGAATGCCAAAAAGCCGGTGGCATTGCTGCATTTATTGACGCTGAGCATGCTTTTGACAGATACTATGCCAAAAACCTTGGTGTAAACATTGATGATTTAATTATTTCGCAGCCAGATCATGGTGAACAGGCGCTTGAGATTGCAGATAATTTAATCAGGTCTGGAGCAATTGATATCGTCGTAGTTGATTCTGTTGCCGCACTTACTCCGAAAAGTGAAATTGAAGGAGAAATGGGTGATTCTAAGATGGGTCTTCATGCCAGATTAATGTCGCAGGCTCTAAGAAAACTCACATCTTCAATTAGTAAGACAAATTGTACGGTAATTTTCATAAATCAGTTAAGAGAAAAAATAGGCATTATGTTTGGAAATCCAGAGACAACTACAGGAGGCAATGCGCTTAAATTTTATGCATCTGTTAGACTTGATATTCGAAGGTCAACTCAGATTAAAGATAACAATGGTGTTGTAACAGGAAATAAAACAAGAGTTAAGGTTGTAAAAAATAAGGTTGCACCACCATTTAAGACAGTTGAATTTGATATTATGTATGGAATCGGAATTTCAAGAATAGGCGAATTAATTGACAAAGGGGTAGAATCAGAAATTATTGCTAAAAGTGGATCTTGGTTTAGTTATGACAACACCAAATTAGGACAAGGAAGAGACGCTGTTAAGAAGCTTTTGGATGATAACCCTGAGCTTGCAGAAGAAATTGAAGAAAAAATTAAAACTTTTATTTCATAATCTCATCTTTAGCAGTAACCTTCTTCTTTTAAGGCTTCAGACATTATAGTATAAATTTTTTTCTTTAGTTCAGGCATTTCTTCTTTTGTAAGTCCTGTTGTGGGAACAGGTTTGTGTATATTACATCTTGCCATTCCAGGTTTACCAACCCAGTATTTATAGTCGAACTGGAACGGAAACCTTTTTTTATTATCTGGCATTGTTATAGGAACTATTGGAATTTGATGCTCAATCGCTATACTAAATGCACCGTTTTTAAAGGGCCCTAAAAACACGTGTGGCTCTGGAACGGTTCCTTCTGGGTAAATCATAATATTATACCCTAATGATAATTTTCTTTTTGCTTGTTTGTAAACATCTTTTCTGCTTTTGTAGCTGTCTCTGTTAACCAAAATAGCAGCTTTTTTATATATTGTTGCGAAGAATGGGAACTTTTTAAGTTCTATTTTACCAACAAAAACAAATGGCTTTGGTATTGCGATTAGAACGAGCATTATATCAATCATACTTAAATGATTAGCAACAAAAACATATTTTTTATTAAAATCAACATCAGAGGATATTCCAATTTTTGGAATAAAACCCATACCAAAAGTTATAATTGGAGACCATAAATATTTTGCCAAATAAAATAAAGCAGGGTACCATTTTTCTCTTGACACCGCAATTAATAAAACTGGAAATAAAAGGACAACACCAAAACCAGCCAAGAAATAAAACCAAATGTTCCAAAGAGCAATAAAAAAAATTTTTAGTTTAAGCATTATTTCAAATTTAAGAATTGATGTATAAAATCTATTATTTTTACATTTAAGTAAAATATATGGAGCGCATTTTAACTGGAATTCAAAGCACTGGAGTACCACACTTAGGTAATTTACTTGGTGCTATTTTACCTGCAATTAAAAAATCTCATGAAAATACTAACGCTTTTTTATTTATTGCCGACTTACACTCTATAACTCAAATTAAAAACCCTGAAATACTAAAGAAAAATTCATTGTCAACGGCTTCTGCTTGGTTGGCATTTGGATTGAATCCAAACAATGTATGTTTCTATAGGCAATCGGATGTACCACAGGTCACAGAGTTAGCGTGGTATTTAAGTTGTTTTTTTCCATTTAGTAGACTTTCTCTAGCACACTCATTTAAAGACAAGTCAAGTCGATTCATTGATGTTAATGCAGGGTTGTTTTCATATCCAATGCTTATGGCAGCAGACATTTTATTATATGACGCTGATGTTATTCCTGTTGGAAAAGATCAATTGCAACATATTGAGATAGCAAGAGATGTTGCTAGTAGAGTCCATACAAAATATGGCGAAGTATTTAAGCTTCCGAGGGCTTCGTTAAATTCACAAACCAACTACATACTAGGGACTGACGGAACAAAAATGAGTAAATCTAATAACAATACTATAGATATATTTTGCGATGAAAGCGACTTATACAAACAAATTATGTCAATTTCTACAAGCAGCACTTCATTAAACGACCCTAAAAATCCTGAAGATTGCACAGTTTTTCATCTTTACAGTCTAATTTCAGATAAAAAAGAAATCAATGACTTAAAAAATCAGTATTTATCAGGAGGATATGGATATGGCGACGCAAAAAAACTTTTATTTAATAAAATCTTAAAAAAGTTTGAAAATGAAAGGAGAAAATATAATGAGTTCAATCAAAACCCTGATAAAGTTGAGTCAATTTTGCTTAAAGGCGCCAAAAAAGCTTCTCAAGTTGGAGATGAAGTTTTAAATAGGTTTAGAAAAAAACTTGGATTTAATTAATTTTTAAAATTTACACTAAAAAATGTAGATTTGTTAATATGGATTTAGCTAAACATATAGGTGAACTTTTATATTTCAACGATTGTGTCACAATTCCAGGATTTGGTTCTTTTTTGTTGGAAAAAAAAGATGCATCTTATAACGAATCTAACAATTTATACTCTCCCCCTACCAAATCATTATCTTTTAATCAAAAGTTACAGTCAAACGATGGAGTTTTGGCTCTCCACCTTTCTAAAGTGTTGGGTTTAAGCTATGAGAAATCAGTTATAGAAATACATAAGCTTGTAATAAATTGGAATGAAAAATTAAAGATTAGTAAATTAAACCTATCTAAAATTGGAGAATTAAGTTTAAATGATGAAGGGGCGATTCTTTTCAACCCAAAAAAAAACATTAATTATTTGATTGATTCATATGCTTTGAAGCCAGTTAATGCCGAACTTATAAATCGCTCTGATTTAGAGAAAACAGAAAACATGCCTGTTTATTTTACTGTAAATAAAAACAATCCCGTAAAGCTTTTTCGATATGCTGCTTCATTTATCGCGGTAACTTTTTTTGCAATTTGCGCTTTGTATCTTTACAATGAAGTTCAAAATGACCGTTATATTCAAAAAGAAAATAAATTAAGAGCCATCGCAAAGAATAATGCAGTTGCATCAATTTATAATCTTGGGGAATTGCCTCCAATAAAGATTAATTTTAAGAAGTTTTATTTGATAGCAGGTTCCTTTCAAATTGAGTCCAATGCTGATAATTTGGTTAAATCGTTAAAAAAATCGGGATTTAATTCATCTAGAAAGTTAGCTATTACCGAAAAAGGTTTTTTTCAAGTTTCCATCTCATCTCATGTAAGTGCAAGAGAAGCCTATAATGAGATGAGAAAACTCAAAAAAAACTCAATCAATGATATATGGGTTTTAAGTAAATGAAACCAAAACCACCGAACGCTTCAAAAACCGTTATGACTGATTTGGTGTTGCCATCTGATACAAACCATATTAACAATCTGTTCGGAGGAGAATTATTAGCTAGAATGGATAGAGCTGCATGTATTTCTGCAGAGCGCCATTCACAGCAGATTGTTGCAACCGCTTCTGTAAACCATGTTCATTTTAGAAAACCAGTACCCTTAGGAAGTGTTTTAACAGTTGAAGCAAAGGTTTCAAGAGCATTTACGACATCAATGGAAGTTTTTTTAGATGTGTGGATTGAAAATATTAAAAGTAAAAAGAGAGAAAAGGTTAATGAAGCCATATATACTTTTGTAGCAGTTAATAAAGACGGTCAGCCTGTTAAGATACCAGCTATATATCCAGAGACTGAAGTGGAAAAAATGCGTTATGAAGGTGCTCTTAGAAGGAGACAGCTAAGTTTAATATTAGCTGGAAAATTGAAGCCTGAAGATGCATCTGAATTGAAAGCAATTTTTGACTAGTTCAGCTCTCTAAATAAGTACAGATATACTGGAAAATGATCGCTATATCCTCCCAAAAACTTTCCACCAGCAAAACTTCTGAAAGGATAGCCTTTGTATCTTCCTTCTTTATTAATTAAAAACGGTTTATTAAAAATATTGGCTTTCCAAAAAAGCCAACCTTTATTTTCTTTGTTTAGAAGAGACGAAGAAACATGAATTTGGTCTAAAACATTCCAATTGTTTCTGTATGCTGAGGTTCCAATTCCATTTTTAAAAAATGGAGACATTGTATTATACAGGTAGTTTGAAAAATTAGAGCTCATTATCTTTTGTTTTACATCTAATATTTGAGAGATGCTTCTATTCACAGGATCATCGTTAAAGTCACCCATGTTTATGATTTTAGAATCATAATTTAAATTTATTAATGAGTCTATAATCTTTTTATTCAGCTTTGCAGCTTCAATCCTTTTTGGTTCACTAGTTTTTTGTCCTCCGCTTCTCGAAGGCCAGTGGTGAACAAGAAAGTTAATTTCTTCTCCCAATAAATCACCATTTACTAACAACTGGTCCCTTGTAAAGTCTCTGTCGCCGTCAGAATCGTATAATTTGAGAGAGTAGCTTTTCAAGTTTTTTGGAGTAAAAAATAACTGTTGATAAATTAGTGACACATCAATTCCTCTTTCGTCAGGGGAATCAAAATGAATTATACCATAATTATAATTTTTTAAGATTTCAGTTTTAACAAGATCTTCTACAACTTTTCTGTTTTCAACTTCACACAATCCAACAATTACTGGCGGTCTTTTTGTTAAATCTCTTCCGATATCTGCAATAACAGCTGAAATATTCTTGAGTTTTTTTTCATAAACTGAGGATCTTACATTTTCATTCATTTCCATGATTGGGCTGGCCTCATCTCTGATGGTAGTATCATTAATTGTATCAAAAAGATTTTCAACATTGTAAAAAGCAACCGTTAATACCTCAATGTTCTTTTCTTTGTTTTGACTTTCTAAACCAAGAAAAGTAAACAATATTGCAAGAATTAAAAATTTTTTTGTTTTCATAAAAACTATTTAACAAGAATAATAATTTATGCCTTAAATTTACACCATATGTTTTTAAATAAATCAAACAAAACCAGTAAAAATTTTTTATTAATAATTATATTCTGCTTTAGCCTGCTTTCTTACTCACAAAACTTTGTGGAAGGAATTACAATTGACGACAAAGGTAATTTACTTTCAGGTGTATTGATAGAAAATCAGTTAGGTTCTGAAAAAGGCATTTCAGATAAAAGTGGAAAATTTACATTTTATTTGGAATCATCGGAACTTATTAGTTTCACCCTTGATGGTTATTCAAAGATTGTATTACAAGTTTTTCCTGAAAGTAAGTTGGAGGTTGTATTAACTGAGACAAAATCACAAGAAGAGTCTTTTCAAGACAG
>PKDV01000019.1 GCA_002862715.1 Flavobacteriaceae bacterium
GTCATATTTGCCTGACTTATTAAATCAGGTTCATTAAATCCTAACAAGTAATTTATCGAACCATCATTAGCAAGATCCTCCAAATATGATAAATTCTCTTCATTAACATTTCTTTCGTCCCAAATCATTGGAACAAACTCCACACCTTCTGGATACTCTTCTAATAATTCCCAGTTCCATGAGTAATGCCAAACTGGGTTTAAAAGCTGAAACTTAGTATCCCAAGTATTGCTATAACTTTTATTGAAGGCAACACCTTTTTTGGTTGGTTTGTATACCCCCGAAGGGTCTAAATTTAAATTTACAGGGGGGTAAATTACATCCTCAGGGTCATTACAAGAAAAAAACAATGCGATTAATAGTAATAATCTTAACATTTTAAAATTTATTTCAATTTAAAAAAATAAAAATTAAATTTTCCTAAATTAAAATTATATCTCAAAAACTAATTCGTGTTGAACGGAAAAGATGAGTGTTGTAAAATAATTTTGATGATTCCATCATCTGAAATTCTATAAATAAAAGTATATTCCGCCTTGACTTTTAATGGAGTTGAAGAATGAATAATTTCAAAAAAATAATTCCCCATTGCTACAGCAATATTATTCATAATTTTGAGTGAATCATTTTCAAATGTAACTTTATCCCATCCTGACAAGGCAAATCCTTTATCCTCTGAATATTTTTCTAATAATTTTGGATAGCTAAAGTTGATGTTTTCAGGCTTTACAATTGAATCATTCAATTCTTTGCTATTTCTTAATATAAAATCGTACTCTAAATATTTATAACCTAAAAAATAGGATAACGCTCCATCAAAATTATTTCTAAATTGATTATTTGAGGCTTTGGTGGGTTTGAATTGTATGCCATAATCAAAATCATATAACTGCTTCAGCTTTGGTTTTAAAAAATTCAGTTTATTTTCAATTGAATTTTGTTTTCCAACTTTTACAATTACATCACCCCATTTAGATTGAATTTTTTCTATTTCAAATTTGTTCAACATTTCTCTTGATTTAAAAAATTTGAAATATTGAATTCATTGAATTTGTAACTGATTGTTTTTCCTGTAATCATATTTTTAAAATTTAATTGGTCGTTATTTTTTTCATTCTCACCAAAAAAAACTACCCATTTAGCTTGAACATGATTTGCATATTGCATTTGTTTTTTTAATTTTTGATTTGAAGGGTAAACCAAAACCTTTTGATTGTTTTTTCTCCATTGCTGAATATGTTGTATTAAATCCTTTAGAAATGAATCTCCAAAATTTAAAACTAGGATATCAATACTTTGAAAAATTTTTATTGGAAACAGATTTAATATTTCAAGGACATGACATATCCTATCAATTCCCAATGATATTCCAACTCCACTTATATTTTTAAGTCCAAAATTATTAGTCAAGTTATCGTATCTACCTCCTCCAGCGATTGATCCAATATCTAAACCATTTGGCGGAACAAGTTCAAAAATAATACCAGTGTAATAACCTAAGCCACGTGCCAAAGAAAAATCAAACTCGATTTCAATTGTCTTTAATTTTGCAACCAAGTCCATTGTTGATTTTAAATCATTAAAACACGAATCACTAAGTGATTGATTTTTAAAAAGGTTTTTTAAAAATTCAAATTTTTCATCATTGGTACCTGAAAAAGACAACAAAGTCTTTATTTTATCTACTGCACTTTCACTAAATCCATCATTAATAAGCTCATCAATAACTCCATTAACTCCAATTTTATCAATTTTATCAAAAGAAATTGTTAGTTGTTTAAATTTATTTGCTTCCTCTACATAGACTGAAATTAAATTTAAAATTTCTCTATGATTGATTTTAAGCTTTAGATTTTTAATTTTTAGTGATGAAAAGATGTCATCAACTAAATTTATTATTTCAGATTCTGCTATTGGCCCTATATTTCCTACCACGTCTGCGTCACACTGAACAAATTCTTGATATCTACCATGTTGTGGCCGATCAGCTCGCCAAACATTTTCAATTTGAAATCTTTTGAATGGAAAATTAATCTCATTTTGATTTTGAGTAATAAATCTTGCCAAGGGTACAGTTAAATCATATCTCAATGCCTTATCAGAAATAGAGTTTCTGAAGTCTAGTAAATTATTTGAATTAAATGCTGATTTATCAGATTTTTTTAGTTTTTCACCTGAATTTAAAATATGAAATATTAATTTTTCACCATCATCACCGTATTTCCCAGAAAGAGTTTGGGTTTTCTCAAAGGAGGGTGTTTTAATTTCTACGTATCCATAGTTTTTAAAATGTTCTTCAATAATATTTTTTACATAAGAAAACTTAGCAAAATCGGTAGGCAGAAAATCTCGAGTTCCTTTTGGAATTGATGGCTTTATAGACATGCTACAATTTATAAAATATTTGTATGAAGGAAAAACTGCGAAATTTTAGTAAATACTAAGCTTTTGATTTTAAAACTTCAAACTCAATTTCAGAACTTAATTCTCGATGTAGTCTGACAATAGCTTTGTATTTTCCCAAAGATTTTACAGAACCACCAATTATTTTAATATATTTTTTATCAATTTCAAAACCATTAGAGTTCAAATATTTTTCAATATCGATATTTGTGACAGAACCAAAAAGTTTATCACCCTCACCAACTTTAGCATCAATTTTAATTTCTATTTTGGATAGTTTTTTTGAAATTTTTTCTGCATCAGCAATTAATTTTTTATCCTTTTGTTCTCTTTGTCTTAAATTCTCTGCCAAAACTTTTTTTGCAGATGAAGTTGCCAAAATAGCATATCCTCTGGGAATTAAAAAATTTCTTCCATATCCATTTTTGACAATAACTATTTCATCCTTAAGTCCCAAATTCTCAACATCCTCTTTTAAAATGATTTCCATAACTACTATTTTAACAAGTCAGCAACATACGGCATCAAAGCTAAATGTCGCGCTCTTTTGATTGAAACCGATAATTTTCTTTGGAATTTTAATGATGTTCCAGTAAGCCTTCTTGGAAGAATTTTTCCTTGTTCATTAACAAATTTTATAAGAAAATCTGGATCTTTGTAATCAATATATTTAATACCAGACTTTTTAAAACGGCAATATTTTTTGATTTTTGTTGTTTCAATATCTAAAGGCGTTAAATACCTAATTTCACCTTGTTTACCACCTTTACTCTCTTGCTCGATTGACATTATTTTGACTTTTTATTAATTCTACCTCTTCTTTTAACAGCCCATGCTTCTGCGTGTTTATCTAACTTTACGGTTAAATATCTCATTATACGCTCATCTCTACGGAACTCAGTTTCAAATGGTGTAATTGATTTTCCATCAATTTTAAAATCAAATAAATGATAAAAACCACTTTTCTTGTTTTGGATTGGGTAGGCGAAGTTTTTTAGACCCCAGTTTTCTTTTGCAACAATTTCACCTCCATTTGAAGTGATGAAATCTTCATACTTTTTTACTGCTTCCTTTATCTGTTCTTCAGATAAAACGGGATTTAATATGAAAACAGCTTCGTAATGATTCATATTTATATATTTTATCGGTCTGCGAAAATAACAATTTTATTAATGGCTGCAAATGGTAATTTATAAATTTTTAATTTGGATCGATATCAATATTTATGATTACTGATTTGAAAATAGAAATTTTTTCAAAACTTTTTATTAAATCTAAAAGAATAAACTTTGATTTTTTTAAAGATTTTTTAGGTGAAACTTTTATAATAATATTCATTAAGTAAAAACTTCTAATTCTGGGAACTATTGGAGAGACAGGACCTAAAACATGAGTAAACCTTTGATCAATTCCTTTTTTTATCCATTTTGATGCATCACTTAGAGTTGACATATTTTTACATTTTAATTCAATTTTAATAAGTCGTGAATAAGGTGGATAAAAAAACTGTTTTCTCTGATTTATTTCGTTCTCATAAAATGATAAATAATCATTATCACCAATATTCTTTAAAACTGTGTGGGAAGGATTAAAAGTTTGAATTAAAACTTTACTAGCATCTCCATTTCTTCCAGCTCTTCCAGAAACTTGAGTGAGAATCTGAAAGGTCCTTTCGTTGGACCTGAAATCAGGAAAATTCAAAAAACTGTCAGCAGATATTACACCAACAAGTGTGACATTATTAAAATCAAGTCCTTTAGCAATCATTTGTGTTCCAATTAAAATATCTACTTTTTTTTGAGCAAAAGAGTTAATTATATTTTGATGAGAATTTTTATTTCTGGTTGTATCTAAATCCATTCTCTTTACCTTGGCTTTAGGAAATAATATTTTTATTTCTTCTTCTAGCTGTTGAGTACCTAAACCATGATTAGATTGCCCTATACTTCCACATGCTTCACATATATTATTAAATTTTTTGTTATTTCCGCAATAATGACACTTTAATTGATTATTTTCTGAATGATAAGTGAAAGACACATCGCACCTATCACATTTAGGTACACTTCCACAATTATTACACTCAACATATGAAGAGTAGCCCCTTCTGTTCTGAAATAATATTATTTGTTTTGATTTATTTAGTGCAAATTCAATAGAATTAATAAGCTCATAGGACAAAAAACCATGCATTTGCTGATTTTTATATGCAGTTTTCAAGTTTACAAAAGAAATATCAGGAAGTTTAGCATTTTGATACCTTTTTGATAGCGTTGTAAGACCATATTTTTCATTTTCTGCATTTAGATAACTTTCAACATTTGGAGTTGCAGTTCCGAGTAAAACCTTTGAACCATTTAATTTAGATAAAAAAATAGCACAATCTCTTGCATTGTATCGAGGAGCTGCATCATATTGTTTGTACGACCTTTCATGTGGTTCATCAACAATGACTAATCCAAGCTTTACAAAAGGTAAAAAAACAGCAGATCTTGCACCAACAACTAATTTAGTTTTTGTGTCATTTGAAATTACTTTATACCAAATTTCAGTTCTTTCATTTTTTGTATATCGTGAATGATAAACAGCCATTGTGGTTCCAAAAAATTTACGAAGTCTGCTTGTCAGTTGCGTTGTTAAACTTATTTCAGGAACTAAATAAAGCACCTGCTTTCCTGATTTTATAACATCTTTAATTAACTTCATATAAATTTCAGTTTTGCCTGAGCCAGTGACTCCATGCAGTAAAACCACATTTTTATTTTTCCAATGATTTTTTATTGATTTGTAGGCATTATTTTGTTCGATTGACAAACTATATACTTTGATATCTGAAGTTTTTTTTGCACTCACCCTCTCAATATCTAAAGTATTTTTAACTAATATTTCTTTTTTAATTAGGGTGGATATTGAGGATTCGCTCACGTCTTTCAATTTTTTAAATTTTGAAAGCATAACAGGATTTGTTTCTTTTAAAAAATTTGAGAGAGTTAAATATTGGTGATGTTTATTTTTTAATGAAATTAAAACTTTGTCTACAGATTTAATTTTTTTATTTAGTGATAAAACAGATATTTTTTTTGATTTATACTTTTCATAAATTTCTTCACTTATTATTAAAAAGTTTTTTTCATTTAACTCCTTGATTACAGGAAAAATATTTTTTGAGGAGTAATTTTTTTGTAGTGCTTTAATTGAATATGTTTCCCCAGGCTTTAATGAATATAGAATTTGTTTCGCTTTTTTTGAAAGTTTATTATTTGAATTTAAATAATTGTTAACTGTAACTTCAGTTTCACTTTGTAAAAACATCGTTGATGGTAAAGCTGCTTTTAAAACAATTCCTAATGGAGTTATATAATAATCAGAAATCCATTTCAAAAAACTTATTTGTATTGGTGTCAGTATTGGACTTTCATCCAGAATTCCTTCAATTTGTTTTGGTTCATATGCTTGTGGACAATTATTGTGTACTAATAAAGAAACAGCTGTATATTTTTTTCTTTTACCAAATGGAACAATTACTCTTGTTCCAGGTTTAATTATTTTAGACTCTTCTTTTGTGACAATATAGGTATAGGGTTGTCTTAGTGGTAAAGGCAAGACTACATCTAAAAACATAAAATTATTAGTTAATGTATGATGAAAATCGTCATAATTTAGCATTAAGCTAATTTAATCATAACACAAGATAATAACACTAAATTTATAACATAAGAAAATGGTAATTAAAATTATTTGTGTCGGAAAAATCAGATCAAATGAAATTAAAATACTTATCAATTCATATTTGAAAAAAACTAATAGGTTTTGTCCATTAGAATTTGTTGAAATTCCAGACTTAAAAAATTCTAAAAATCTAAGTATTAATCAGATAAAATTAGAGGAATCAAAATTGATTTTTAATAAATTAAAAAATAATGAAATAATAGTTGCATTAGACGAGAATGGGGAACAATTGAGTTCAATTGATTTTTCTAATTTTATTAAAAAAAAAATGATAACAAGTACAAAAACACTTGTTTTTATTTTAGGAGGTGCATATGGGTTATCAAAAAGTTTAAAAGATTTTTCAACTTTTAAAATATCATTTTCAAAAATGACTTTTTCACACGAAATTGCTAGACTTATTGCTATTGAACAAATCTTTCGTGCAATTACAATAATTAATAATCATCCTTATCATAACAAATGAAAAAACTAATTTTTGCAACCCACAACAACAATAAATTAAAAGAAGTTAGAAATATATTAAATACATATAGTATTGTAGGCTTAAATGAAATTGGCTTTTCAAAAGAAATTGATGAGAAAAAAAATACATTTGAAGGAAATGCACTTTTAAAAGCAAGACATATTTATAACTTATACAAAAAACCAGTTATTGCAGATGATAGTGGTTTAGTCATAAAAGTCTTAAACGGAGAACCTGGGGTTCATTCGGCTAGATTTGCTGGTTTGAAAAAGGATAATCAAAAAAATATTGAAAAGGTTTTAAAACTAATGGAAAATAAAAAAGAAAGAAATGCATTCTTTACATGTGTTTTAGCGCTTATATTAAATAACAAAGAATATTTATTTGAGGGGCGCATTAATGGCACTATTTCAGAGAAAAAAAAAGGACACAATGGTTTTGGTTACGATCCAATTTTTATCCCTGAATCTTACAAAAAAACTTTTGGACAACTTAATAATGAAATTAAGTTAAGAATTAGTCATAGAACAATTGCTATCAATAAGCTTAAAAGATTTTTAAATTCTAAACAAAATGTTAATATTTAAAAAAAGATTGCATACAAAATTCATAAATACTTAGCTTGCATAACAAATGAGGCTGTTAAGAATTTATCAAATCATTATTCTTGTTTTTTATATTAATACATATGGACAAGAAATAATCGGTATTGTTGAAAATGCATCTGATAGTAAAGTCATCACAAATGCTCATGTATTAAATCTCAACAAAGTAAAAATGGCAATCACTGATAATGATGGAAGATTTTTTATAGATGCAGATGTAAATGATACTCTCTACATTTCTTATTTAGGTTTCAAATCGATAAAAATTAGAGTTTCGAACGATCTTATAAAATATCCAAATACAAGATTTAAATTGACAGAGCTTGCACTTGCACTTGAAGAGGTAATTGTTAGACCTTACCAATTGACCGGTTTTCTTGATATTGATGCAAGAAACATTCCAATTAATAGGGCAAGAAGATTTAGTATACCCGGTTTACCTACTGGAGGTTACGAAGCTGGAAATAGAAACCCTATAGGAGCAATAAGACTCCTCCAGGCCTTTTCAAACCCTGCAGATTTTTTATATAATATTTTTGGTAAGAAACCAAATCAATTAAGAAAGCTTAAAAAGGCACGTGCAAATAATGAAATCAGGGACTTGTTATCAGTAAAATATGATAGAAAAACATTGGAAGAGTTACTTCAGATTGATAGAGTTGATATTGATGAAATTTTAAGAAAATGTAACTTTTCTGCTAGTTTCATAAAAGGAGCCAATGATCTTCAAATTTTAGAGGCAATAAGTGGTTGTTATGATGAGTACAAAATCCTCAATAGGTAAAAATTGTTAAATTCTCTAACTTTACATTTTGAAAAGCTTATGCAATTAAACAATTTAACTGCGATTTCTCCTATTGATGGTAGATATAGAAAAAAGCTGGAAGTGTTAAGCAACTATTTTTCTGAGTTTGCTCTTATTAAATACAGAGTTTTTGTTGAAATACAATACTTTATTGCTCTTTGGGAGTTGGAAATACCTCAGCTTTCAAAACTTTCAAAAAAATCAGTAAAAAATATTGAACAAATTTTTCTAGGATTTTCTATTGAAGATGCTATGTATATAAAAGAAATTGAAGAAAAGATTAACCATGATGTAAAAGCGGTAGAATATTTTATAAAAGATAAATTTGATGAATTGGGTTTGTCAAAATTCAAGGAGTTTGTACATTTTGGTTTAACATCTCAAGATATTAATAATACAGCAATTCCACTAATACTAAAAAACTTCACAACTGATTATTACTTGAATAAACTTTTTGAAGTCAGAAATGAATTACAAGTATTGATTGAAAAATGTGAGGGAGTTTCTGTTTTAGCAAGAACCCACGGACAACCCGCTTCACCCACTAAATTAGACAAGGAAATAAAAGTGTTTAAAGTCAGAATTGATGAGCAAATTAAAATATTAAAAAATAATTTATATGCTTCTAAATTTTCTGGTGCAACAGGAAATTTTAATGCACACAAAGTTTCTTATCCCAATGTGGACTGGGAAACTTTTGGAAGAAATTTTTGTGAAAAAAAACTAAAATTACATTATTCCTTTCCTACCACTCAAATTGAACATTACGATCACTACGCTGCATTGTGTGACTCAAAATCTAGAATAAATACAATTTTGATTGATTTGTGTAGAGACATGTGGTCATACATATCATTTGATTACTTTAATCAAAAGATTAATAAAAATGAAGTAGGGTCATCTGCTATGCCACATAAAGTAAATCCAATAGATTTTGAGAATGCAGAGGGAAATTTGGGGCTGGCAAATTCTATTTTTAGACACTTCTCTCAAAAATTACCAATTTCTAGACTTCAAAGAGATTTAACAGACAGTACAGTTCTAAGAAATGCAGGTGTTCCAATTTCACACTCAATTTTAAGTTTTGAATCATTAATCAAAGGTTTAAAAAAATTAAACGTAAATAAGAAAAAAATACATGATGATTTAAATGAAAATTGGATTGTAATAGCAGAAGCAATACAAACTATTCTTAGAAGGGAGGGATATCAAAATCCCTATGAAAAAATAAAAGAACTCACCAGAAATAATAAAAAAATTACTAAAAATGATTTATTAGTTTTTATAAACCGGCTCGATGTTTCAAAGCAAATAAAAAAAGAATTAAAAAATATTTCACCAAAAAATTATACAGGTATCTAAGCTCTATGAGATTTTTTTTAAAAATATTAATTATCAGTTTTTTTATTTATTCATGCTCTAATGACTATGATGATAATGTTAATCTAAGTGAAAATGAAAATTTAAATATTGAGGATTTTATATATAAATCTATGAACTCCTATTACTTATGGAACGATAGTGTACAAAATCTAAATGATAGTAAGTTTGTTAGCGATAAAGACTATTTTAATTTTCTAGAATCAAGTGATGGGCCCTACGATTTATTTGATAAATTAAAATTTACAGATGATAGATTTAGTATTATTACTAATGATTACATAAGACTGCAAAATCAATTTAATTCAATTTCTTTAGGAAACGGGATGAAATTCGGACTTAAAGTACTTGAAAATAATATTGATATAATTGGTTATGTCAGATATGTATTGGACGGCTCGAATGCTGACTTGGCAGGGATAAAAAGAGGTACATTTTTTAGTAGAGTAAATCAAACAAAATTAAATACTGATAACTATAGAGAATTGTTATTTTCAAATTCTTCTTCATATTCAATTGGACTTGCAAAGCTTGAAAACAATGAATTTAAATCTCTAGATGAGAACATAAATTTGATTAATAGCGAAATTTTGGAAAAAGAATTACACACACAAAAAATTATAACAATTGATAATAAAAGAATTGGATATTTATTTTACAATGGGTTTAATGCTTCCCAAGAAAATGATTTGTCAATCGCTTTCGAAGAATTCAAAAACAATAATATTAATGAGCTAGTTGTAGATTTAAGATATAACCCTGGTGGGTCTGTACAAAACACTCAGTTTCTAGCAGGATTAATTGCTGGAGAAAAATCTGGACAAATTTTTGCTAACATGAATTACAACAAAAAATTAGCACGGTTTAACAGACAAATTGAAATTATTGATTCAAATCTAAGGCTAGGCTTAAGCAGAATTAATTTTTTGGTTTCTAAAAATTCAGCTTCTGCAAGTGAGTTACTTATTAATGGATTAGACCCACATATTGAAACAATAGTTATTGGAACTAATACCTATGGAAAAAATGTAGGTGGATCAATCATTTATGATTATATAAGCGAGCAGATTATAAATCCGAATCACTTTTGGGCATTATATCCTGTGATTTTTTCAATCTCTAATAGTTTGGGATTTGATGACTATTCTAGTGGACTTATTCCTGATATATTTTTAGAGGAAAATTTATTTAATTTGGGAGAAATAGGTAATGTTAATGAACCCCTTTTAAAAATAGCTATTGAACATATAATTGGTAGAGAAATCGATACAAATAAATCATCTTTTCATAATCAAACGATTACAAAAGAAATTATGATTGAAAACGGCCTAATGTTTTATTAAAACTACAAATTCAAATTCAAAGAAATTTTGATGTTCCGTCCTAAAGTTGAATACCCAAAATATTCAAAATATTCTTTATCTAAGATATTTGTGATAAGAAAAGAAAGGCTAGAATCTTTAACGAAGTTTGGTATTAAAAAACCAAAATCTAATAATCCATAAGATGGCAACTCATTAATTTCAAATGTTTCCAAATTTCTATCATCTCTAGTACCAATGTAATTATAATTTGTTGTGAGAGTAATTTTTTTGAAAGAATATTCTAAATTAAAGTTGGCTTTTTTATTTGGTAACCTTAAAATTTCTTGAGATATTTTATTTATAAAAGTATAATTAGAATTGATTTTCAAATTATTAAAAAAATAAGTCGCTTCTAATTCAACACCATTTGTCTTCAATTTATCAGAATTATTCACGTAACGACCCGAAAAATCAGGATACAAAAAGAATTCAACCACATTTTCTTCATTTCTTTGAAATATAATAGCAGATACTCTTGATGTCATTGACTTAAACTCTAATCCAATTTCAGAAGTTTGATTTCTTTCTGGTGAAAGTTCAATATTGCCATATAATGAGCTAAATAATTTGTATTGAGATGGAGCAATAAAAGAAGTTCCATGATTAAAGTAAATTTTTAGATAGCTATCATCATTGAAAGTTTTTAAATAAAAGGGATTGATGGTGTATGTTTTGAATGAACCAAACTCATTGTTGTTTGAATTTCGAGCACTTAAATGTATATCTATATTTTTTAAAATTTTAGAATTAATTGAAAGAAATATGTCTAAATTTTCATTAGAATATCCCTCTTTAGAAAAGTCATCTTCAAATGAGGATTTAATATTTTGAAATAATAGTCCACTTAAAAAGAATATATTTTCAGAGAGATAAAATTCCCAAGTCAGCTCAGATGAGAAAACTTCAGAGTCATAGTTGATTGGAAAATCGCTAGAAAAAATCCTTTCTGTAGTTGACCAATGGAAATTAGATTTGAAATTGGATTTTTTGATTTTTAGTTCAGGGTTAAACCCAAAACTTTGATTTCTTGAAGAAAATGAATTATCTGCATCTGAGTAAGTCGGAAATGTACTATCATAACCAGAACTTACAAAATCGTTGCTAAAAAAAGCTTTCCATGAATAATTACTGTTGTAATCACTTTTTAATTTTAAATTAAAGTTTTCTTTTAAAAACTTATCCTTCTCATTTCCAATTACTGATGAAATTCCATCAGAGCGTACTTTACTGAATGAGGAAGTCAAATTTACATTTTTTAATTTACTTCCAATGTAAAATGATTGTTGATCGACTTCTCCAAACGAATTAATTTTCTCATTTTGAATGTTTTGTGTTCCCCACTGTGAATTAAAATTTAGAGAAAGTTTGTCATCTTTCTTATCCCTCGTTTTTATGTTAATAACTGCAGTACTAGCACCACTGCCGTATAAACTACTTGACGCACCCTTAATTATTTCAATAGACTCAATATTGACAAGTGATAACATTCTTAAATCAAATTCAGATTCAATCAAAGAGGGATCAAAAACAACAACATCATCAATTCTAATCTGGACTTGTCTATTATTTCCACCTCTTATAGAATAGGTTAAATTTTGACCAGGGTGTAATTGTGCACCAGAAATGTGTATCCCTGCATATTGATTTAAAATTTGAGCAATTGAGTACTCTTTTTTTAATTCAATTTCTTTCTGATTTATTATAATTACATTTCTGCCTGTTTTTTTTATACTTTTTTTTGTTCTTGTGTCTGAAACAACCACTTCATCTAGCATCTGTTGAGAAAAAAGTGCAGGTGAAAAAATTAGTAGGTACAATATTTTTTTCATTTTTTATTGTAAAGATAGACATGTTTTGATTTTAAAATAAAAAAAATAAAAATGTAAATTTGAATAGTATATCGTACTATTTTGAGTAAAAAAAATAAAATATTGTTGAGCTTTATCGTAGTTGCTATAATAACAAGATTTATATCGCCAATACCAAACTTTACTGCTGTAACTGCTGTTGCTCTTTTTTCAGGGTTAAAATTTGATAACAAATATTTAGCTTTAACTGCTCCATTAATCGTTATGATAATTTCCGATCTTTTTTTAGGGTTTTTTCTTATCACACCAATTGTTTATTTTGCTTTTGTCACTGTATCAATGATTGGAATTTACAGTAAAAAATTTTTAAATCGCAACGAAGGTAAATCACAACGATATTCTATATATTTAGTTTCTGTCATTGCAGGCAGTTTTACTTTTTTTGCAATTACTAATTTTGGGGTTTGGTTGTTATCGTATCCGATGACTATAGAAGGATTTATTACTTGTTTTACTTTAGCAATTCCATTTTTCCAAAGTTCAATTTTAGCGGATCTTTTTTTTAGTAGTGTTTTAATTTTTGGATACAATCTGGCTAATGCTCAATCCAAGTTAGCTAATCTTGAATAGACCTGTCAATTACGTTTTGAGGTAAGTTTTTTGTTGACTTGACTCCAAGTTCTTTTAGTCTTTGCGCTCTCGAGACTAAATTTCCTCTACCCTCAGTCAATTTGTTCATTGCGGTTTTGTAAGAATTTGTAGATTTTTCCAAACTTTTTCCTACATCAATTAAATCATCTACAAAACCTTTAAATTTATCATAAAGTGCTCCACCTTTCTCAGCTATTTCCATTGCGTTTTTCTTCTGATCTTCTTGCTTCCACAGTGATGAAATAGTGCTTAATGTTGCCAAAAGTACTGATGTTGACATTAATACAACATTCTTTTGATAAGCATCTATATGTAAATTTGTATCCTCTTGGTATGCAAGCATTAATGCGGGTTCTATCGGCATAAACATCAGAACACTTTCAGGTGAATTTATTCCATATAAAGAATGATAATTTTTTTTACTTAGTTCATCAAAGTGGTTTCTTATACTTTTAACATGTTTTTTAAGTGATAGTTTTTTTTGCGAAATATCTTCATTGGTAGAATAATCATAATAATCTTTTAAAGATACCTTTGAATCAATTATGATATGTTTGTTGTCAGGAAGGTTAATTATAAAATCAGGTTTTTTTAGATTTCCATCAGAGTCCTCATATCCCCCCTGCGATGTATAGTGAATATTATGGACCAAACCGCAATGTTCAAGTAGAACCTCCAATCTGTGTTCACCCCAGTCCCCCTGTACTTTGTTATCACCTACTAAAGCATTTGTTAAATTTTTTGTATCCATACTTAATTTTTCATTAAGTGTTTTAACAGATTCAAGATATGTTTTTAGCGATGAATTGTTTTCAATAAAATCATCATTATTTTTTTGAATTTTTTCTTTAAGTTCCTTAAATTTTTCTTGAACAGGCTTTAATATATTTTCTATCTGCTCAGCGTTTTGCTGTTTAAATTCCTTTGAATTTTTTTTTAATATTTCATTAGAAAGGTTTTGAAATACAGTTTTTAATCTTTCTTCATTATTATTTTGATTTTCCAGTTTATGTTTGAGGTTGTCAATTTCTAAATTTTTTTTTTGAATTTCAATTGCATCATTATTTTCAGACTTATTAAAAGTTCTGTAAAAAAGAAAAAAAATAATAATTATTAAAAGTATAACAATTAATGCATCAATCATTGATCAAAAATAAAAGGCTATTTACTAAGATACATTTTTCTTCTTGAATACAACTCATAAAACTCATCGTCTTTCAAGCTATCAATGAATAATATACTTTCTCCAGTACTCTTCATTTCGGGTCCTAATGCCTTATTAACATTTGGAAATTTATTGAAAGAAAAAACAGGCTGTTTAATTGCGAATCCTTTTAAATCAGGCTTAAAGTTGAAATCCTTTATCTTTTTTATGCCTAACATTATTTTAGTCGCATAATTAACATAAGGTTCTTTGTATGCTTTTGCAATAAATGGAACTGTACGGGATGCTCTTGGATTTGCCTCAATTACATATACAACGTCATCTTTGACAGCAAACTGAATATTTATTAAGCCTACCGTATTTAGTTCTAAAGCTATTTTCTTAGTATGATCCACAATTTGTTGAATTACAAAATTCCCTAAGTTAAAAGGAGGTAAAGTTGCATTAGAATCACCAGAGTGAATACCGCACGGTTCGATGTGTTCCATTATTCCAATTATTTTAACCTCATTACCATCACAAATTGCATCGGCCTCTGCTTCAATTGCACCATCCAGGTAATGATCAAGAAGTAATTTATTGTTTGGAATTTTCTGAAGTAAATCAACAACATGTTTTTCGAGCTCATCTTTATTAATCACAATTTTCATTCCTTGGCCCCCTAACACGTACGATGGTCTAAGAAGAATAGGGAAGTTTAATTCATCTGATAAATCTAAAGCTTGTTCGGGAGTTGTAGCTACT
>PKDV01000023.1 GCA_002862715.1 Flavobacteriaceae bacterium
TAATTTTCTTTTTCATTTGCTTCTCACTTCTAAATAGTTTTTAATGAAAACTGATGTCCAAAAAGCACTAAAAGCTATACCTTCATATTTTGTCATAAAGTCGTCAAACGAGTTGGCTGCTAAAAATATCACGCAAAAATATAGAAACACTGCTGATCTTGTTTTAAAGGCAATAAAAAATTTATTCGCAAAAAATATAATCAAGAGCAAAGCGCCTAAATAACCAAACTTTAATAAATAGTCTAAAAATTGGTTATGAACTTTAAACTTGTACTTTAGTAAAAATCGTTGATTGCTGTCTTTATATTCTTTAAACAATAAAGCATAACAATTTGTGTAGCCATACCCTGTGATTGGTTTTTTTCTTGACATATCAAGCACTACTGACCAAACTGTTAATCTTGTAACCAATGAATTATATATCTTTTCCTCAGGTTGATCAATTAGATCCAGTTTTCCAATCATATCCATTTGATTAAAGGTCTTCTTTTGAAATTTTTCCAGAGTATATGGGAATGTGAGTAAAAAGATGATGGATATAATTCCAAGAATGGCAGAAATTAAGAAAATCTTTTTAGCTGCAAGCCTCTTTACAAAAAAAGTATAAGCTACGTATGATATTGAGCCTACAGCAAAAACAGCAATCGCAATCCTTGTATTAATAATTAGCATAACAAATAAAGAGCTTGCTAGGCAAAAAAACCTAATGAATAAAAAAGAATTTTCATTTTTACTTAATAACGCGTTCATTACTAAATAGATATTTACAAAAGACAAAAATGATACTTGCATGTTAAAAGCTGGGGCATGAGATCCAACAAAATTTGAAAATGTATATCCCATTTTCCAAACATCCTTTCCTAAAACATATCCTTTAAAATCAATAAAATTGACACACAGGTAGTATATAAAAAAAAGAAAAAGAATAGTCGAAAAAATTGATGAATAATAAGCGAGTAATTTTCTAATATTAATGGATCTGCTCTGGTAAATAAAAATTAGTGGAAAAACTAAGAAAACAGTAAATTTTTCAAGCTGCTTTATTGATTGTATGAGGCTTTCGTTATTCCAAAAAAACAATACGTGTAAAGCAACTGGGATAATAAAAGCCAAGATCACTTTTGATCTATGTATATGAACCTTTGAGTAAAACATTAAAAAAATAATCCCAAAGAACCATAAGAAAAACTTTGAAAATTCATTAAAAATTATCGTTGAAGCATATAGAGCAACCATGAGATAGAATAGGTCCTCTTTTGAAAAAGACTTAACAAATTTTTCTAATTTACTTGCCATATAATCTTGTGTAAAAGATTGCTTGATATATTATGGGCAATACACCAAACTTATGTCTAATAGAAGACCCAAGGTCAGGCTCAAAAACGCCCTGAATTACAAAATAAGAAAATACGATATGAAACAACCATAATCGCTCATCATAGGCAGAGGTAGATTCTTCCCTTGCTTTATTAAATTTAATTATTAATACATAAAATAATAGAATTTGCCATATTGAAAAAAGTATTACTTGTGGCTTATAATAGAATTTGATAAGAGATTGAAAAGGTAGGTTTACAGTAACATACCCGTACATAATTCCTACAGCTTCCCCAATTGCATTATTAGTCTTAACTGGAGATAAAATTAACGTTTGTGAGTCTTGTCTTCCCTTCCTTTTTTCATTAAGTTCTTCTCTAGTGCTCTCGGACATGTACTCCCCAGAAACAACAGCATAACTAACAGACATAAAAATTGCAGCTATTAATGAAACAAATATTGAGGTAATAATCTTCTTTCTAATTTTTAATCTAAACACCAAAAAAGACGTCACAGCTAAAACCGGGATCATTATAAAGTAAATTCTATACCACAGCCCAAACAAAACAAATAAAACTAAAATAATAGTGATTTTTATCTTTTGCCTAAGTTGTATTGATTTGAAAATAAATGCTATTAAAAAAATAAAGAGAATATTAATAAACTCTTTTGACGGCATAGAAATGTATATTGATAACGCAATTAGCGCTGACCAAATTAAAATATTAGATAAATAAAGTTTGGTGAAATTTTTGGGTATAGACATCCGATAAAAACAATAAAAAATTATTAAGAGCTGAAAGATTGCAAGAATCGGATAAGGCAATTTATTTAAAAAAAAGGTGTCATAGAACATCATGGCCACAGGATAACTATTTATAAAGCCCTTCTGATTATAAGGGTCTGTAGCAATAAGAACCGCATCATAATAATATTTTTCAGGTAAAAATTGGTGTGCAAACACACCAAGGACAATCGACATAAATGCAATTGTTATAAATAGAATTTGATTTTTACTTAACTGCATTATGCTGGTGACTTATGTATTCGTAACATTTTTTCTTTAAATCTTCTGCAAGTTTTTTAAATGTGAGAGGGTTTTTGGGAGGGCTATCCCAATCAATTTCATTTGGATGATAGCAGTTCATTTTTTTTCCAAAAAGGGTGTTTAATTCCTCTTTATTTTGCAATGTGAGAATATTTATGTGATCTAGAATTCCTCTAAATCTAGACATATGTTGGTCTTCATCGCTTAATCCTTTTAAAATAAATAGAACTGGAGTTCCAAGTGATAAACATGGGATTGCACAGTGAATTCGTGATGTAATGACAAGTTTTGCGCCTGCATATTTATTCAAAAGGTTTTTAGCAAGTCTCATTAAAACATTGTGATCCGTTTCTCCATTGATATAATGTTCAATTTTTTCTGAGCGAATGATAACATCTTTAGGAATAAAATCTTCTATTTTTGATTTAGGAAAAACGACGTCCTTGAGTTTAAACAATTTTTTAAAAGGCGGTGAAAAAATCAACTTTTTAAAGCTAAATTTTTTTATAATTTCAATGTCTTGACTGTACAGTGGGTCTACAATACAAACTCCTTTTCTTTTTTTTAGTGATTTATATTTAATGTCAAGAGTAGAGGTAAGGCAATAACTAAAATATGCCTTAATACCCTTCTCCTGTAGCATTGTTACAGTTTTATAATCTCTACATCCCACTGGCTGGTGTTTCTTAAAATAATTAATATTCTGTTGTTTTGATAGAATTTTTTTCGCACTGTCTGGTTGCAAGTGAAAAGAGACAAACAAAGGAGAAAGATTTTTATTTGGAGGCCAATTGTCTGGTTGATTTGTAAACCAGCCATTTAAAATTATTAATGTTTTGTTTTTTAAACTTTGGTTTAGCTGGTCTCTTTCAATTGTTAAATTTATGTTAGGCATAAATTGCTCAGCGGCACAAATCTGAATATAGTCTCCAATATTTACTAAACCATAATTAGTTCCTGTATGCTTAACTATAGCTAAATCTAATTTTCTCAACGTCCTATGTTTTTAAGAAATACTTTTTGATAAATATTAATATTTATCAAAATAAAAGAAATTAGCGCAACAGCAATAAAAATAAGTCTAAGATTTGTGCTTTCTGTGAACTGTGTAATATAAAAAACCAAGATATAGCCCAATAAAAGAAAGGCAAAATTCTTAACATCAACTTTCAGTTCAAAATCTCTAGATCTTAAAAGAAAGGTAATTAAAAAGCCAACAAAAGAAGCTACAGCAACAGCATATAAACCTAAATAATTTATAAGTGCAATACAAAAGGCAATATTAATTATTGACCCAATAAGAGTGGTGGTAAAAATCTTTTTTGTACTCTTTTCCTTTAAATAAAATGCCCCATAAAACCCGCAAAATGATGCAAATGCTGAGGAAATTAAAAGAATTGGTAAATACTTCGCTGCATTGTGAAAATCGGTTGGTGTTGTGAAATAAATTAGCTCATTTGAAAACGAGGTTAGCAAAATTACCAACCCAATTTGAAATGCAATAAAGAAGTTTAAATATGATGAAAAATAATTTGTATTTAACGAAATTTTTGATTTTGAATTTATGACATAGTCTTGCCAGCTTAAAATAAATATGGAATTTACCAAAGCAATGATCCCCGCATATCTTGCAGCAACTGCATAGAGGCCATTTTCCTCAATTCCAATAAATAATAATATTATATATCTGCTTCCTAAGTCGATTAGCCACCAGCTTAGTGTGTTTGGTAACAACGGGAAAGAATAATTAATCAGTTCGTACACTTTTGCCTTACTTATATTTTTAATTTCAAATAACTTGAAAAAATTAATTTTATATATGGCGAATATGATGCTAATGAGCTGTGCACACGCAATTGCCAGTATAATATTTCTTAATTCTATTGTGGAAAAGTAAATAAGTATTATTGAAAATAATATAAGTAAAAAAGCGTTCATGGTTCCCATGAGGGCATATTCTTTATTCAATGAAAGTCCTCGTAAACTTTGCTGAAAAAAAATGTAAAAGGTAAATGAACTTTGTATTAAAACTAGCTCATAAAAAATTTTGTTTGCAAAAAGATTATTAAAAATAAATGCAATAAACACAAAAATTAATAGTCCAAAAAAAATAACTGAAAGGCCTGAGCTAAAAGCTTTTGCTGACTTTAAACTTTGTTTTGTTGGGTCGTGAAGCTCTCTATAGACCGCATCTGAAACTTGAATTGTAATTATTGGCGTGAGTATGGTTAGAGATGCCAAAATTATGTCATAAAATCCTAGCTCCGACTTGCTTAAAAAAAAGGAATAAAAGGGTACAAGTAAAAAATAAATTACTTTTGAACCAAACGTTCCAACAGCATAGTAAAATAGTTTATTAATTGTTTTTTTCATGAATTTAAGCTTGTGCTAAATCCCTTTGATTTAAACAATTTTCCGAAAATTCAAAAAGCTCTTTCTAGAAAGATAGAAGAAAATAAATGTAAAAATGGCGATTGCTGGAAATAAAACTGTTTTTTTACCAAATATTTTTTTCTTCGGAATTAGTGCAACTTCCTCATCGTATCTAAAAACAGACGTGGATTCCACAATCAAATCAGTCTTAGACTGAGCAATCTCTTCAATTAGGTTTGATTTGATGGTTAAAACCCCTGTCACATTTTCTGTTTTACCATCAAAATACACCTGAGAATTTTTCCCATTTTCAGGGTTTTGAGCAGAATATTTCTCAACAAGCTTATTAATTTGACGAATAGTTTTATTGCTTTCCTCTATTTTATTAAGAGTCTCTCGTGTATATACATTTGATATTGCCTCATATATGGGGTTAGAAGATAAATATCTCATAATTTTGTCAACGGTGGCGCTAGATGAACCATTGGAAAGTAGAAAATACATTTTGTGTTGTTTAATGTCGTACTTAATTGTCTCATCTAAATCATCTGTATTATTAATAAGTACTTTCATCTGGTTATGATCCTCAAATAATTCAAAAAACGCTTGAGAGCTGATAATTGGCTCAACGGAAATATCTAAAAGCGCCTCTTCACTATTAAATTGTAGTTTTTCGCTAAAAAAACTTATATCCTTTGAAGATATTTTTTTCTGTAATAAATCAATAGAATTATAAAAATATATGCTAGAGCCATGATTTAGATTTACTAAAATACTACCTTCTTTTTCTGGTTGATATTCATTTTTATTCTCGTATAGCATTCCTAATATGTATGCAATAACAGTAATTAGAAGTAAAATCTTCCATTTTGCAAAGATCTCAAAAACTAGTTTCATCGTCTTTTTAATGATGCCTCCTACAAACTGAGATATTAGTTTTAAGAATCTAAAAACGTCTATTTCTTCTTGATGGTCTGATGTTTTATTTTTTTTCATAATACTTTTTTAACGAAATTATTCGAAAGATATTTTAATTGATCATAATCAAATTTAGTTTATTTAGCTTATCTGCTACCTTTCTATTATTTGAAATTTTTGGAATCTTATTCTGCCCACCTAGTTTTCCAATTGATTTCATGTATTTATTGAATCCGCCCTTTTTTACAATATTAACCTTTGCTGGCGCAATAATTTTTCCAGAAACTAAATCCTGGTAATACTTGTTTTGTTTTTGAAGCGCCATATCAATGTTTATTTGAAAAGTTTGGATGTCTGGATTTTCTTGAGCAAACTCAACAAACCACTCATGACGAGCCATTTCACTTCCCTTTTTAAATTTTGGAGCAACAGTAAATTCATTTACAGTTTCGCCAGTTTTGACGCACGCCTCTTCAACAGCTAGCTCAACTTCTTTTACAATAACGTGCTCTCCAAATGCTGATAAAAATTGTGCAACACGTCCTGTGACAACAACCCTGTATGGCTTCAATGATGTAAACTTTATTGTGTCCCCTGTGTTATATGCCCAAAGGCCCGCAGTAGTACTAACTATTAAGACATAGTTTGTATTCAAACAGACTTCTGCAATTGAAATTCTATCAAAAATATTAGAATAAAATTTTTTTTGTTCTATAAATTCATAAAAAATCCCGTCATTGAGAATAAGTAAAAGCTCTTTGGATTCTTGTTTGTCTTGAAAAGCATAAAAACCTTCGCTTGCAGGAAACAACTCAATGCTATCAATTTTTCTTCCAATCAAAGATTTAAATTTTTTCTCATAGGGTTTGTAATTAACCCCTCCGTAAATAAACAGTTTGAAGTTTTGAAATATAGTGCCAATTTTCTTTTGTTTCTTTTCTACAATCTTTTCAAAATACATTTGCACCCATGATGGTATGCCACTTATTATTGTCATGTCCTTGTCAATAGTTTCATCAACAATTCGCTCCAACTTGTTTTCCCAATCCTCAATAATATTTGTTCCCCAAGAAGGGAGCATCTTAGATTGCATGTAAAAAGGTATGTGATGAGCGGAGATTCCTGAAAGTCTGCCGATTGAAATCTCTGAAATTTTGTCTAGTAATGGGGAGCCTTGAATAAAAATAAATTTTCCTTTAATGAAACTGGTTCTTTTAGTTTGAGCAACATAATTTAAAATAGCGTTTTTTGCTCCATTCAAATGGTTTTTTAAACTATCTTTTGTTATTGGTATGTACTTTGATCCTGAAGTAGTGCCTGAAGTAAGTGCAAAATAGATTGGTTTTCCAGGCCATAAGATACTTTTTTCTCCCTTTTTTACCCTTTCAATGTATGGCCTTATTCCTTCATATTCCCTTACAGGAACATTTTTAACAAAGTCTTTATACGATGTAATTTCTTGAAAGTTGTGATCTAAGCCAAAAGATGTTCTTTTTGCCTTCTTTATCAAGTATTTAAATTGTTTTTCTTGTGTTCGAATAGGGCTTAATGACCAGGATTTAATGTTAAAAGCAGTTATTCTTGCGACGAGCCTTAAGAATAGTGAAGCAACCATAATTATTCAAAAGATAATATTGTTTCTGGATCTATGGGCAATCCGTTCTTCCATATTTCAAAATGTAAATGAGGGCCAGAGCTAAGGACTCCCTCTTCACCTGAAAAAGCAATTACTTCACCTGCTTTAACATTCTCATTTTGTGACTTTAAAATCTTAGAATTGTGTTTATAAACGGAAATCAAGTTTTCTCCATGATCCAGCAATATAACATGTCCTGTTTCAACAGACCACTCTGAAAACAAAACAGTTCCTGCTAAAATTGCTTTAACAGGTGTCCCGATATCCACAGAAACATCAACAGCAAAATGATTGTTTTCAATATCAAAACCATCTGTGACAACTCCCTTAACAGGTGAGTAATAGCTTTTTGAATCAATTAAGAGTTGGTTTCGTGTTAAGTTAAACTTGTCTTCATTATCAACATAGGCTCTCAGAATAGAGTCTTGTGGAATAGTGGCAACTATTTTTGCATTTTTAAAATCGTTTTGAATCAATGAGTCTTCTTGTAATCTTTGTGCGGTTTCTTTTGAATCGCCTCTTAAAACGCCCTCTATTGCAGTAAAAAACTGGTCATTTAGCGCAAGCTGTCTTTCCAATGAGTCCGCTTTAACGGTAATTTTTGCAGCTGCGAGAAGCAAGTCTGTTGATGGGTATCCTGGGACATACTCCCTAACCTGCGTGAAAAAAATAATAGTTGTTGAAAATATTATAACTAAAATCGTGTAGAGAAAGGCGAGTAGAAAAAGCTGAAAATTATTCGTTTTTAAAGAAATGATTTCCTCAAAGGTTTCCTCATCAGAAACAATGACTTTATATTTTTGTAGAGACTTTTTCTTCTTAACAGGTCTCTTAGATGTACTACTCATAATATTCAAAAATACTCAAAATACTTAATGTGTTTACAAGAATTTTGAATCGATTTAATTGGATTAAAATCATAATTGCTAACTTTGTTAAAAATTAATTGAAATGCTTCTATATTTTTTACCCAATGCACTAAGTCCAGGCTCAATCGTTATTATAGTCATAGCCGCTCTCATTCTATTTGGAGGTGGTAAAAAAATTGCTGAATTAATGCGTGGCACCGGAAAAGGAATCAAAGAGTTTAAGAAGGCTCTTAAAGACGATGAAGAGCAAGAAGACAAAGATTAAAACTTAATTGATTTAAAAATAGCTTCAAGTTCAAAAATATAGTCTCTTTTTGTTGTGCCTGGAGAATAAACAAACCCCTCTAATATATAAAGCTCCTCTGGGTTATTTTTGTGAGCAACCGTGTGATTTATAAACGGCCCCGCCATGAACTGATTTTTAACTTCCCATATTCCACGAGTTTCTGTTAGTTTCAAGCTTTCGGTTAATTGAAACTCTTTTGACTTGGGAATATATCCTTGGTCTGTGGACATATATGTTTTTTCAATTGGTCCAGGAATAAATTTTTTAGAAATAGAGTCTCTTATTAGGTTAATATTCCGCTTATTTTTGTTTTTAATTTTAGAAATATAAAAATTTACACTACCCTGCTCGGTATCTCTTCTAAACCACAAAAAATCTTCTGAGGATTTAGCAATCCGGTAAGATGACGAAAACAAGATATCAAACCCAAACTTTTCTCTAATTAATTTTGTTGGATTTTTGCTTTTTAGCACTCTTCTTTGTTTTTCAGCTATTTCATGAGCATAAAATTTAGATAATGCTTTATTCTTGCTGCTAGAAATTTGTTCCGTTAATTTTTGTTGACTTACTGAACCTAAGTCAACAATTAACTGTGGTTTTGCATATTTATTTTTATAAGTTGCGAACCTTTCTTTACTTGAGAGCCCTACTTTTAAAATAGATCGTGAATTTGTCGCAAAACCCGAAAAAATAGAGGTTGGAATTTGCTTTAAATCAAAAATAGGCTCCATTTGTGGCAATCCGTAAATTGGGTAAGCAAACTCTTTTCTTATTAAATCCCCGATTTCGGAATCCCATAGATCATCGTCTATAACAACTGAAATTGAATTAATTGTTCCATTAGACTCTGGCAATAACAACTCAGAGTTGTTTTCTTTACATGAAAAAATAAGAATTAAAAAAGTAAAAAAAACAAATTGATTATTCATAATTCAAAAATAAAATTTAATTCTTTGGGATTTTTTTTGGAAAAATTATAATCTTTTGATTTTCCCTAATCTGATCTGTAGTTAAGTTGTTCCATTTTTTTATTTGTGAAACCGTAACTCCAAACCTATTGGCTATTTTACCAAGAAAATCTCCATATTTTATCTTGTAAACTAGTTTAGAATTTATGGAAAAGAGACTAGGTAAGGGTTTTTCTCTTAATTCAAACTCTCTTGTTGCTAGCTCATAAATATCTTGTTCGCTTTCTAAAAACTTTGAGCTAAGGCTGTCTGGAATATATATGTAGTTTTCTTGGCCCTCAACAACAGGAATAATTTTATGAACATAAGAAGGGTTAAGGTCAGTGAGTTTATCCTCAGAAATGTTTAAAACCTTAGAAATTTGATGGATAGAAACCCTTTGTTTTATCAATACAGAGTCTGTTTTGAAAAAGTAGTTAGAATTATTGTCAATGTTTATCCCGTGCTCTTTTGCATACTCCAAAACATATATTGTAGCAAAAAAAGATGGAATATAGTTTGCGGTCTCTTTTGGCAGAAATGGCCTAATATTCCAGTAATTTTGATAACCTCCTGATCGTTGAGTTGCTTTTGAGATTGTTCTTGGTCCTGCGTTGTAAGAAGCAACTGCTAAGTCCCAGTCCTTGTGAATATCATATAGTTTTTTTAAATATCGTACCGCTGCTGTTGTCGATTTGACTGGGTCCATTCGCTCATCAACATAACTATTCATAACCAAGCCATTTTCAACTGCTGTATAAAACATAAGTTGCCATAGACCTGTAGCGCCAACTTTTGATATTGCAGTAGGGCTTAAGTTTGACTCAACAACTGGCAGGTATTTAAGTTCAACAGGAAGCTTTTCATTAGACAGCTTTTCGTGAAATAGCGGTAAGTAGAGCTCTAAGTTCCATTTGTTTTTATTATAAAACTTTAATTTATGTGTTAGTTGTTGAATAATTCTTTTTTCAACCTCTTCGCTATAATACAACTCAATTAGTGTCTTTTGGTTCAGTTTTTTAAACCTCTCTTGTATGGTGTCCCTGTCAAAGTTGTGCTCTTCAAAGTGAGTCTGACATAATATAGTGTTTTGGAAAAACAGAACAAAAAAACAAAAATTTAATAGATTTTTAATCATTGCAGGGCTTTAATTCCAGGTAAGACTTTCCCTTCTAAACTTTCCAGCATGGCCCCCCCTCCTGTGCTAATAAAACTTATTTTATCTTTAACGTTAAATTTCTTTACAGCTGCTACAGAATCCCCTCCTCCTACTAAGGAAAAAGAACCTTTTTGAGTGGCTACAGCCACAGCATTAGCAACAGCCTCTGTTCCGTTCTGAAAAGATGACATTTCAAATACACCCATTGGGCCATTCCACAAAAGTGTCTTGCTTTGTTTAATTACATCAGCAAACTTTTTTCTTGTTTTTGTGCCAATGTCAAGGCCTTGCCAACCATCAGGAATATTTTGTATATCAACTTCTTTTTGTTTGTCGTTGTTGGAAAAACTTTGAGAAACAATAACATCTGTGGGTAAAAATATTTTAACATTCTTTTCTTTTGCCTGATCTATTATCTCCTGACAGTCCCCTAAATTTTCTGGTTCACAAATTGAGTCTCCTATTTTTCCTCCAGAGCTCAAAATAAATGTATAAGCCATACCTCCTCCAATAATAAGATTGTCTATAACTTTAAGCATATTTGCTATAATAGAGATTTTTGATGAGACTTTAGCACCTCCAACTATAGCGGTTACCGGTTTCTTAGGAGACTCTAAGACTTTTTTTAAGGACAAAATTTCTTTTTCCAACAACAACCCTGGTGATTTTTCTGTAAAGTATTTTGCAATTGTACTTGTGGACGCGTGAGCCCGATGTGTTGTTCCATAAGCATCATTGATATAGATGTCTGCTAAAGATGAAAGTTCTTTAGCAAATTTTTCATCTCCAGCCACCTCCTCTTTATAAAACCTTAAATTCTCTAACAATAAAACTTGTCCTGGCTTCAATGTTTCTGAAGCGTTCTTAACCTCTGGCCCAATACAATCTTCCACAAAAATAACAACTAAGTTTAAAAGCCTTTCTAATTCATGTTTAATCCTTAGTAATGAAAGTTTTTTGTCCTTTTTTTTGGGCCTTCCAAGATGTGATATCACAATACAAGAACCGCCATTTTCTAGTACATAGTTGATAGTTGGAATTGCAGCTAAAATCCTTGAATTATCAGAGATACTATCGCCATTAAATGGGACATTAAAATCTACCCTTATCAATGCTTTTTTATTGACAAATGAAATGTCTTTAATAGGGGTCATGCTTATGGTTTCTGTGGCAAATATAATTCTTTATCTTTGTTTTGAACAATCCGGAATGGCACTATCTCAGTTACAAAAGTCATGTGAAAATATCTCTGCAGGCAGAACCGCTTCTACTTACATGGTTATAGGAAGTGGCTTAGAGACTGCACATGCCGCATTAACCGTTATTCGTGCAATTTTTAACAGCTCATTTTCAGGACTTGGCCTTCACGATCAAAAGACTGCAATTGAAGCATTGGATAGAATTGCACATCCTGATGTACATTTCTTTTATCCCACTAACTCCACTTCCAAAGTTAAAAAAGCTTCTTCATCCGACTTTATAGAAGAGTGGCGAGCGTTTCTGAAAAAAGATAAAAACTTATCTTTAAGTGAATGGTACTTAGAAATCGGCCTGGGCAATAAACAAGGTGTTATCAACATTGGTGAAGCTGAAAAAATATCGAAGTTATCAGCGCTAAAGTCTTTTCAAGGCGGTCCAAAAATGTTTGTCATATGGATGGCAGAAAGAACAAATATTAGTGCTTCCAATAAACTTTTAAAGCTTTTGGAAGAGCCTCCTGAAAAAACTGTATTTATATTATGTTGTGAGAGTGAACATGCTATGCTGGAAACCATTTCTTCAAGATGTCAAAAAATAAACTTGAATTCATCACAAAGTCTTGATGTGAGTAAGCTTGCTCAACGCTTTGATAATCAGTTTGTTAAATGGCTAAGAGCAGCTTTCAAAGCCAAAAAAGATAAAAAGGCAATAAATGAGCTGCTAGCCTTCTCAGAATCAATAAGTAAAAAAACCCGAGAAGAGCAAAGAGCGTTTCTATCATACTGTAGTGAAATTTTTAGAGACAGCCTACACTACAGAACAAAAAGCCAAGACAGCTCCAAAAAATATACTAATGAGCTAGACTTAAAAAAATTTGCTTCCCTTATAAATGAACTGAATATTAACGGATTTTACCAAGTCCTTCAAAAAGCATATGAGGATATTGGAAGAAACGGAAACCCAAAAATTATATTTACTGATATCTCCATAAAACTAACAAGGCTGCTTCACAGAAAAACTTCGCAAGTTGAATAAAGGTTGGGCGGTAATAATAAACCCACAATCTAGGTCGGGCGCTACAAAGAAAAAAGCTTCAATTATAAAGCGTCTTCTTAATTCGGAAAAAATAGACTTTTCCTATTACAAAACACGTTGTGCTGGAGATGAAATAAATATTGTTGAGATGGCAGTCGAAGAGGGTTTTAGGAAATTTATTTGTGTGGGCGGGGATGGAACTATTCAGAAAATTATTGCGGGTATTCAGATTCAAAAAGTCTGTGATCCAAAAAAAATTGTTGTTGCAATAGTCCCATTAGGCACAGGAAATGACTGGGCCAAGTCGATTGGGGTTCCCTTAAACATAAAAAGGGCGATAAAAAAAATAAAGGAAGGGAAAACCAAAAAAAGAGATCTAGGCGTTGTTGTGATTAAGGATAAAAGAAAAATAAAAAAGAGGCACTTTATTTCCTATTCTGGTGTCGGTTTTGATGCGTTTATGTTAAACAGGTTAAGGCCATATAAATGGCTAGGAAAATATGCTTATTTAGCATGCTCTATAGCAAACTTTTGGTTTTACAAAAACACGAAGGTCTGGATTAAAGGAGAAGAACTTAGTTTGTCAAAAAGTGTCTTTTTGTGCGGTGTAGGGGTTTCAAAATATACCGGCGGCGGAATGCAAATAATTAAAAACCCCGCGGGCAACAATGGCCTTCTGAATTTAACAGTAGCACACGACTTTACTAAAATAGACATAATTAAAAATTTTTTTAATCTTTTTAATGGCTCTATTTTTAACGATCCGAAAGTTTTGACTGTAGTTAGTAGTAAAATTAAGATAGTGCCTAAAAGCGGCTCTTTAACGTGTCATGGGGATGGCGAAATTTTCGGCAGTGGAAATTTGACCTTTTTTGTGCTAAAAGAACAAATTACCCACATTTGTTAGTTTTTTTCAAAAACAAACAAGTTTGAGGAATATTGGTTTGTTAATATTGCTTTTGAATTTGAAAAAAAGGCGATAAGAAAAGCGCGCAACATTGGCAGTCTAGATTTTTTATTTATTTCAGACAAATAAGAGACGTAAAAGGCATCAAGCAACATTGGCCTTGAATAGCGAAAGGCCAAGCCTCTTTTAGTAAACATATTAATAACAGCTTTTTGATTTAAATGCCACAAATGTCTAGGAGTGTCATAGCCAGCCCAAAAGGACTTATAAAATACAGCATCATAGGATTCGTAGTTGGGGACAGCGATAACCAACCTTCCTTTTGGCTCCAACAAATCAACAAGCATTTGCGATGTCTGATTAATATTGTGCACGTGTTCTAGAGTGTGCCATGCCGTAATAGTGCTAAATTGTTGTCCTTGTTTATGAACATCCGAAAGCTGCTTATATACATTTGTGC
>PKDV01000094.1 GCA_002862715.1 Flavobacteriaceae bacterium
TAGGAGTTGGTTTTGATACAAATGCCAAAAAATCTCAAGAAGACATTCACAATAAAAGTGTAATTAAAGATTCATTAAAGAAAACATTTGCTCCTGAATTTTTAAATAGAATAGATGATGTTGTAATATTCAACCCTCTTTCTAAAGGAGATTTGAATAAAATTATACTTATTGAAATTTCAGATTTAGAAAAAAGGGTAAAACAATTAGGATACACAATCAAGCTTTCTGAAAAAGCTGTTGATTTTTTAATTGATAAGGGATTCGATAAACAATACGGGGCAAGGCCACTCAAAAGGTCAATTCAGAAATATATCGAAGATAAAATGGCTTCAAAAATATTAAGAAAAGAAATCAGTTCTGGTTCTTCTCTCAAATTTAATTGGGATGGTAAAAGCGACAACCTGGATATAATTATTCAAAAAAAACAAACCACAAATTCTTAGTTTTTAATAATTATTATTTAAATTCTAAAATTCTATTTAAAGCTAAATTATTTTAAAATATTAGTGATAGGAAATTGAAAATCAGTTAATTTGCAATTTCATTATATGATTGTTATAAAATTTGGTGGGTCTTCAGTTTCAAACTCTAAGAATATAGAGCGTGTATTGAATATTATAAAATCAAAGAACAACCCATGTGTAGTTGTGGTTTCTGCAGTCGGAGGTGTAACAAATTTATTAAATGAATCAAGTGTTTTAGCGGAAAAAGGTAAAAAATCATATTTAAACAAAGTTGATTTAGTAGAGAAGAAACACTTAATCATAATAAAAAAATTATTAAGTGGAAGCATTAAAGAATCTGCTATTAATGATATGAAAAAACTTGTTTCCAAACTAAAAAAAATATTAGAAGGAGTTTTTATGATTGGTGAAAGATCTATTCAAACTAAAGACTCAATTTTAAATTTTGGGGAATTATTATCATATCAATTACTCCACTCTGTTGCAATCCAAAAAAACATTGATGCTAAAAAGAAAAACACTGAAGAATTAATTGTTACTTATTCTGAAAAAAAGAATTTGATTTTTGATTATGAAAAGACAAAATTTTTAGTTAAAAATTATTTTAAAAAAAATAAATTCAAATTTCTTATTGTTCCTGGTTTTGTGTCTAAAAATTCAAATAATAAACCTTCAAACCTTGGAAGAGGTGGATCTGATTTAACGGCCTCATTGCTTGCTAATATTTTAAATGCAGACAAACTTGAAATTTGGACTGATGTTAGTGGAATGTATACTGCGAATCCTAATCTGGTAAAAAATGCCAAAGTAATCCCCGAGATTTCATACAATGAAGCAATGGAACTTTCTCATTTTGGTGCTAAAGTTATATACCCTCCTACTATTCAACCATCAACAAAAAAAAATATTCCAATAACTATAAAAAATACATTTTTTCCCAATGAAAAAGGAACAATAATCTCAAAAAAGAAGACCAAAGAATCTGTTGTAAGAGGAATTTCACATATTGAGGACATATCATTACTAACTCTTGAAGGAAGTGGGATGATTGGTGTTCCAGGATATTCTCAAAAACTTTTATCTGTATTATCACAAAATAACATAAATGTTATAATGATTACTCAAGCTTCATCTGAACATTCAATATGTATTGGAATTAACTCAAGCGATGTCGAATTAGCAAAAAACAAAATTAATGAGAGGTTTTTATTAGAAATAAAATCAAACTTAATAAACAAAGTAAAAATTGAGAAAAATAAATCCATAATCGCTTTAGTTGGTGATAAAATGAAAAATCGCCAAGGCATAAGTGGAAAAATGTTTTTGACTTTGGGAAATAATAATATTAATGTAAAAGCTATTTCGCAGGGTGCATCAGAAAGAAATATAACTGCTGTCATTGAAAAAAAAGATGTAAAAAAAGCTTTAAATATTTTGCATGAAGCTTTTTTTGAAGAAGAAATAAAGAAGATACATTTATTTATTATTGGTATTGGTAATGTTGGTGGAAAATTTATTGAACAAATAAGTAATCAAAAACAATATCTTATTGAAAAATTTAGACTAAATATTAATATTATAGGGATTTCTAACTCAAAAAAAATGTTTTTTTCCTCTGATGGAATATTATATGAAAACTTGAACAATTCGCTTATAAAGGGTGAAAAAACCGATTTAAATGAATTTTTTATGAGAGTTAAAAAATTGAATTTAAGAAACTCAGTATTTATTGATAATACTGCTAATAATTATGTTGCATCTACTTACACAAAGTATTTAAAAAATAATATAGGTGTTGTAACATGTAACAAAATTGCTTGCTCAGATAATTATGAAAATTATATTAAACTAAAAAACTTATCAAAAAAATATAATACTCCATTTTTATTTGAAACTAATGTTGGTGCGGGTTTACCAATTATTGATACTTTGAATCATCTAATTGCATCAGGAGATAAAATTAATAAAATTCAAGCTATTCTATCAGGAAGTTTAAATTTCATATTTAACAACTACAATACAACTCGTTCCTTCAAAGACGTAGTTTATGATGCGATGAAAAAAGGTTACACAGAACCCGATCCTAAAATTGATTTGAGTGGTGTTGATGTTAGTAGAAAAATATTGATTCTTGCTAGAGAGTGTGGACATAAAGTTGAACTAGAAGATGTAGTAAATTATAAATTTCTTTCAGATGATTGTCTAAATTCAATTAACAATGATGATCTTTTTAAAAACCTCCTAAAAAATGAAAAACATTTTAAAGATTTATATAATAAGGCAAATGATAAAAATTGCAAATTAAAATATGTTGCAAATTATGAGAATGGTCTAGCGTCAGTGGGTTTAAATGAGATTGAAAAGTATCATGATTTTTATAATATTGAAGGAAGCGATAACATAATTTTGTTTTACACCGATAGATATAATGAAAGACCTTTAATCGTAAAAGGTGCAGGTGCAGGTGCAGAAGTAACAGCTTCAGGAATCTTTGCAGATTTAATAAGGATTTCAAAGAATTAATATGAACGGAGTTAGACTTTTTTCACCAGCAACAATTTCTAATCTTTCATGTGGATTTGATGTACTAGGCTTGTGTCTAGAAACGATTGGAGATTACATGGAAATAACTAAATCTAAGAAAAAGGGTATTTATATTACTTCAATAATTGGTGAAAAAGTTCCGTACGAAGTAAAAAAAAATGTTGCTGGTGTATCTTCTGAAGCTTTAATTGATTCATTAAACCCAGATTTTGGTTTTGAAATTAAGATTGATAAAAAAATTAAGCCTGGAAGTGGCATTGGTAGTTCTGCTGCTAGCTCAGTAGGTGCAGTCGTAGGTATAAATCATTTACTAGGAAACCCATTTAAACCTGAAGAATTAATTCCATATGCATTAGAAGGAGAAAAACTTGCATGTGGAAGTGAACATGCAGATAATGTTGCGCCAGCCATCTTGGGTGGGATTACCTTGGTGAGATCAACAAAACCAATTGACATTATTAAACTACCTATTCCAAAAAATTTAAAAGCAGTAATTATTCATCCAAAAATTGAAATAAAAACTGCTGATGCAAGAAAAGTTCTCGATAAAAGCATTCCATTAGAAAAAGCATCTCAATATTGGGCAAATTTAGGAGCATTTGTTTCAAGTTTATATGAAAATAATTATGAGTTAATGAAAAAATCAATTGTTGATAACATAATTGAACCTAAAAGGTCTCAACTTATTCCAATGTTTGACTCTTTAAAGCAAATTGCCAACGATAATGACTCAATTGGATGTGGAATTTCTGGTTCTGGTCCTTCTGTATTTTCGCTCGCCAATGGACTAAAAACTGCAAAAATTATAAACAATTCTTTCAAAAAGATTTATGAAGAAACTGGAATTCCTTTTGAGACATATGTAAGTGATATTAACAAATCTGGTGTTAAAATATTAAGTGCGTTTTAATGCAATATTATAGCCTTAAAAATAAATCTATTAAGTCATCATTCAAACAAGCTGTTCTTGCAGGAATTGCAGAAGATAAGGGGCTTTATTTTCCAAATAAAATCGAAAAATTAAACAACAAATTTTATAATGATTTGATTAACCTTTCTGAACTTGAAATTTCGTTTGAAGTCATGAAGCAGTTTGTTGGCAAGGAAATCAATTCAAATAAATTAATTGAAATTTTAGAAGACACAATTTCATTTGATTTTCCTTTAATAAAACTTAGCAAGAATATATATACCTTAGAATTGTTTCATGGTCCAACAATGGCATTCAAAGATGTTGGAGCAAGATTCATGTCAAGATGTATTAATTACTTTATAAATAATACAAACAAAAAAGTTTCTGTGCTAGTCGCTACTTCTGGTGATACAGGTGGAGCTGTGGCTTCAGGTTTTAATAATATCAGTGGTACAGAAGTGATTATATTATATCCAAAGGGAAGAGTTAGTGATATACAAGAAAAACAATTAACTACAAATGGAAAGAATGTGAGGGCATTTGAAGTAGATGGAAGTTTTGATGATTGTCAAAAAATGGTTAAAGATGCATTTGTTGATAAGGATTTAAAAAAAACTCACAATTTAACTTCTGCCAATTCTATTAACGTTGCGAGATGGCTACCCCAATCTTTGTATTACTTTTTTACTATGAAAAAGTTTGCAGAGTTAAATATTTTAAATAAAGTAGTATTTTCTATACCGAGTGGAAATTTTGGAAATATTTGTGCTGGAATTGTTGCATCCAAATTAGGTTTAAACATTAAACATTTTGTCGCATCAACAAATAGTAATGATACAGTTACAAGATTTTTGCGTAATGGAAAATATCAGCCCAATAAAACTATCAGGACCTTATCAAACGCAATGGATGTTTCAGATCCATCAAATTTTATTAGAATTAAAAAATTATATGAAAATGATTTAAAAAAAATTAAAAATAATTTTACTTCTTATTCTTTTAATGATAATGAAACTGTATTAGCACTTAAAGAAATTTTTAATGATTATAACTATATAGCTGACCCTCACGGAGCAATTGGTTTTCTTGGTTTAAAGAAATATCTAAAAACAAATCGTAACAATTTTGGAGTATTTTTTGAGACAGCACACCCTATAAAGTTTAGAAAAACAGTTGAAAGTAATCTTGATATTAATTTAAAATATCCATACCAAATAAAAAGAATTCTAAATAAAAAAAAGAGGAAAGAGTCGATAAAATCCTATGAAGAACTAAAGGAAGCAATAATGTTTTAAAAATCTAGTTCTGGAAGAACAAACGAATCTAAAACACTTCTTTCTGACATTACTTTCTCAATTTCATCGAGCTTTCTTGGTGCAAATGAAGATAAATTAATTGGACCATTTTCAGTAATAAGGATATCATCTTCAATTCTGATAGCTATCCCCCACCATTTGGGGTCACAAGGACTATTCTCTGGAATATATATACCTGGCTCAACTGTAATCAAGGTGTTATGTTTGAAAGGATTATAAGTTCCTGCATCGTGGACATCTAAACCGAGATAATGAGATGTTCCGTGAGGAAAATACTTTTTAACTTCAGATTTTTCTTTAATAATTCCAAGACGTTTTAATCCTTTTTCAATTACGTCAAAAGATGTTTTATGTACTGAACTCATTGTTGCACCTACAACAGATGCTTTGATTCCAGCTTCTTGTGCATCAAAAACAATTTGATAGATTTTCTTCTGATTTTCAGTAAATTTTCCATTTGCTGGAATAGTTCTTGTAACATCTGCGGTATAATTGTGATATTCAGCTCCTAAATCCATTAAAACCAAATCATTACCAACTCTAGGCTTGTCATTGTTTATGTAATGAAGTACACATCCATTATGACCAGAACCTACTATAGAAGGATATCCTTCATACTCAGAATTATATTTTTTAAAAACAAATTCATGAATTCCCTGAATTTCTCTTTCGGACATTTCAGGATGCATCGCTTTCATTACCTCAACCTGTCCTACTGCAGAAATAAAAATAGCTTTCTTTAATAAAACAATTTCCTCGGCGTGCTTGACTTCTCTTAGTTTATCCATTATTTGTGGTAAAGTTTTAGTATCAATATTGAATATACTTTGAGAAATTTTTTTAGTAATTTCTGTTATTTGAGAATTATTTTTAGCATTCTTAAGTTGATCTAATAATAAATCATTTTTCAAATTTTTATTATCTCTTGAAATTCTATCCAAAATTTGAGAGACATTGGCTGTGCTTTTTGGAGTTGATGTAACAATGTATCTGTAAATGGAATTCTTTTCACTTGAGTAGTCATCAGAATATTTGATTTTGTCTTTAAAATCTTCAATTAATGAAAATAAGTCATTAGGATTGCTAATGTCATCTCTAATGTCGTTATGAAAATTAAAAAATAAAACTTTATAAAATAAACCAAAATCGATTTTCAAATTTTTAAAATCTGAATTATACATTACATGGTTTACTTTTAATTTTTTTTTAGCACCGCTGACACCCAAACGATATCCATCCCATTGTTCTTTTGATGGATTTCTCTCTTGAACAAAAAGAATTTCATTAGTTTCTATATTATCAATGTACTGAGAATCTTTAAAAATCAATAATAGAGAGTTTGGCTCCTTTAGCCCTGTTAAATAATAAAAATTAGGATCCTGATGATAATGATAATTAACATCATTTGCTCTGTTTCTAACTGGATTAGAAAAATACACGGCTACACTGTTATTTGGCATCATTTTTCGCACTTCATTTCTTCTTTCAAAATGAAAATCAGGTGTCAAATAGTCAACGGGAAGTTCTTGTGAATATAGTATGAATGAAAAAAAAATAGAAAAAACAAAACGTATCATATGAAATTTTTTACTAAGGTATTACATTTGATAAAATGAAAAGATTATTACTTCATAATTTCCACGAAAAATTAGGTGCAAAATTTGTTGAATTTGCTGGGTATGAAATGCCTGTAACCTATAATGGTGTTAAAATTGAACATCACTCAGTTAGAAATAATATTGGTTTGTTTGATGTATCACACATGGGGGAATTTTTTGTTTCTGGTTCTAATTCTGTAGATTTTTTAAATTTTTCCACTAGCAATGATGTAAAATCTCTCAAAATTGGAGAAGCTCAGTATTCATACATTCCCAATTACAAAGGAGGTGTAGTTGATGATATAATAGTTTATCGAATTGAAAAGGAAAAATTTATGTTAGTTGTGAATGCTAGTAACATTGAAAAAGATTTTTTATGGTTAAATAAAATAAATAAAAAATTTAACTCAAAAATTAAAAACGACTCTGATAATTATTCTCTTTTATCTATCCAGGGTCCTAATTCAATTAAATTTTTAAATGATATTGGTGAAATTGATTTTTCAAAAATGAAAAGGTTTAAAATAGTTAATACTAAAATTGCCAATCAGGAAAATATCATGGTTTCAAGTACTGGATATACTGGGGAGATAGGATTCGAAATTTATATTCCAAGTGATAAAATATATAATGTTTGGGATATTATATCAAATAATGCCAAAAAATACAATCTTAGTTACGTTGGACTTGCAGCTCGAGACACACTCAGACTTGAAATGGGCTATTGTCTATATGGAAAAGAACTAACTGAAAAAATTTCCCCGATATCAGCTGGACTAGGCTGGTGCACGAATTTTAATAAAAAATTTGTTGGTTCAGAAATTATTTATAAAGATAAAATTAATGGGACGCAAAATAAAAGAATAGGATTCGTTATGAATGAAAAAGGCATCCCAAGAGAAAACTACCTAATTTATTCTTTGAAATCAGAATTAATTGGAAGAGTGTCTTCAGGAACATTATCTCCTACGTTAAATAAAGGTGTTGGAATGGGTTATATAAATAAAGAATTTTCAAAATACAGAAATACAATTCTTATTGAAATTAGAGGGAAGCTTTTGGAGGCTGAGATTTATAACCCACCATTTGTCAGGTAATTTTTTTTTCTAAATATTTTTTTGCTAAAGCTAAATCTTTAGGGCTATCAATGCCGATACCCATAAAGTTTGTTTCAATCATAAGAATTTTATTTCCCATTTCAATATGCCTCAATGCTTCGATTTTCTCACTTACTTCTAAGGGAGTTGGATTTGTTTCATAAAATTCAATCAATGCTTTCTTTCTAAATGCATATACTCCAATGTGACGATAAACGTTTTTATCTGGGTAATGTGGAATGCATGATCTTGAAAAATAAATTGCAAACCCCTTTAAGTCGGTCACAACTTTTACAACATTAGAATTTTCTAAGTCAGATTTATCATTTATTGGACTTTTTAGTGATATTACATCAATTTTGCCTAGGCTATCATTTTTAAATGATTTTATCAATAATCTTAAAGCTTTCTTATTTATAAAAGGTTCGTCACCTTGAATGTTGATAATTATATCAGCATCAATGTTAAATGCAAATTCTGCAATTCTGTTACTACCACAGCTATGAGAAATTTTGCTCTTAAATACTTTACCACCAATTGATTTGATGTGATTTAAAATTATTTTTGAATCTGTTACTACATAGACATCATCAAATAATTTAGTTTTGCATACTGCTTCATATGTTGTTTGTATAACAGTTTTATCTCCCAATAATTGCATTAATTTTCCAGGAAAACGTTCAGCATTAAACCTTGCTGGTATTGCAGCTATAATTTTCATATTCCTAATTTAATTAAAGTTCTTGATAATTATTTTCTTCAAATGCAACTAAATACAATTTTTCCTTTGCTCTAGTCAATGCAGTATACATCCATCGTGGATAGTTAAAGTCTTTATTATTTAAATAAAAAGGTTTTTCAAGTATTATATTTTTCCATTGTCCTCCTTGTGATTTATGGCACGTGAAAGCGTAGGCATATTTAATTTGAAGTGCATTGAAATATTTATTTGTTTTGATTGATAAGTATTGCTTGTAATTAGGTAAATGCTTATAATCCTCTTTTACTTTTTCATATAGTTTTTTATTTTCATCAAATGATAATGCAGGTGAATCAGACTGTAATGTATCAAGCATAACTACGGTATTGAAAGAAGGCTGGTTAGGGTAATCAATCATTTTTACCATAATTTCTGCAAAGGAAAAACCATATAATTTTTTTAGTGAATTAATTCCTATAACTTTAATAATATCTCCATTTGCTATGAATCCGGACTCAGAAGTATCGTCTAACCAAAAATAATTGTTTTTAACAACCATAAGTATATCATCAACATTAATTTCTGAGTTTCTGCTAAGTATTTCAGTTCTAATTTGTTTGTTGTAAAGGTTCGCTCTTTTATTTGACATAACAATACATGCTGTTTCATTAATTCCTACTGAATTGTAAGAATCTTCAATTGCTTCTTGTAATTCCAAAGAATCATTAATTTTAATGACATCCGAAAAGCCAATTGTCCTTAATTTAAATTTGTCAATATTATTAGAAATACAACCTCTAATTTGCGTTGCATTAAATAATATACCAGAATCTAATTTTTGTCTTACAACTTCCTCAAGTCTTGATATCTCAACTCCATAGCCAAACTTTGATTCCAATCCATTTTTATCCATTGCTGGACTTACAAGTGATTGAACTGGAGGTAACTGAGCGGAATCACCAATAAATAAAAGCTTACAATTTTCACCTGAAAAAACATATTCAACTAAATCGTTAAGCAATGAACTATTTTTAAATATTAAATTTTGATTCGTTGAATCAGAAATCATCGAAGCTTCATCAACAATAAAGAGCGCATTTTTAAACTTATTATTTTGTAATTTAAAATTAATAGCACCATTCTTTTCTTGTTTCGAAAAGTATATTCTCCTGTGAATTGTTGTTGCCGAAAATCCTGAGTACGAAGACATTACTTTAGCCGCTCTACCAGTGGGTGCTAATAAGATACATTTAATTTTTTCCCTAGACAAACTTGAAATAATAGTTCCTATCAATGTTGTTTTTCCGGTGCCTGCATATCCCTTTAATATAAAAACTCTGTTTATCGATTGACATATAAAATTTGAAAAATTATTTATTGTAGTTTTTTGTGATTTTGTAGGCACAAAAGGGAATTTTTCAAAAAGTCTTTTTTTAATATTATTTAAATTCATTTTTTAAATGTATGAATGTTTAAACTAAGATTAAATAGATTAAAAAAAATTGTAGTTTTGTTGAATATGGTAATTAACAATAAAAAAAGAAATTATTTATTAGCTGCCATTTGGACTTTGACTATTTTTTTTGGATATAAACTTATTGGTTCAATAACTGCCCCCATGCAGTTTGATAGGGTAAAAACTGAGAGATATTCTAAAGTCATTAAAAATTTAAAAGATATTGCTAATTCTCAAGTCGCGCACAAAAGTGTTCAGGGTGTCTATGCAAATGATTTTGAGAGTTTAGTTAAATTTATTGATACTGCAAATTATGTTATTTTAGAGAAAAGAGATTCTAGTTACTTTGAATATGATAGGGTTTACAGAATTGATATGCTAAGGGAAATTCAAATAACTGATACACTAGGTTTTGTTTCTGTCAAAGATTCTCTATTTGGAGAGTCTGATAGATATAAAAGCATGATGAATATTCCAATCAAAGGTGTAGACGCAGTATTTTCGATGGAAGCAGATATTATTGACAAAAACGGGTATCAAGTCCCAGTCTTTGAAGTCAGTGTTAAAAAGAATATTGTTTTGTTTGATCAAGATAAAAATTTACTTAAGCAAGAAAATAAAGTTGTTTCTGTTGACGGAGTAAATGGAAATTCAATTGTCTTAGGTTCACTTGTTGAAGTAAGTACTTCTGGAAATTGGCCAACTCTTTATGATGCCGGAAGTAATAATTAATAACCAAGAATCTAAATCTCTAAACTTATCCATTTTTGTTAGTATAAATGGAATTTCTTTTTTTACATATAATCCAGTAAACTTCAAAGCATCAAGAATATACAGAAGTACTTTTTCTAGACCACAAAAAGTTGAAAATTTACACTCATTAATTTATGATGAATTTAAAATTCACAATATTTTTAATATGAGAATAAACAAAGTCGTTTGTTGTTATGAAAATAATCTAGCATCGTTTGTTCCAAAATCTTTGTTTGAAGAAGAGTCTCTTAGCGAATATTTAAATAAAAATATTGATTTAAAAGAAAATGATTTTATAAGTTACGATGTTATAGCAAGAGCAGATTGGATTAATGTGTATGTTCCTTTTGTTAATGTTAATAATATGTTATTAGACCATTTTGGCTCATTCAGTTATTTTCATTCAACTTCTATTTGGATAGATTTTATTAACTATCATTCAAAAGCAGACAGTGAAACAATTTGGGGTGTTTACAAGCAAGAGCAGAATACACACATTGTTTTACTTAAAAACAAAAAACTTCAATTTTATAATTGCTTTAAATCCGACTCTGAAAATGATTTGTCTTATTACGTTCTTATGATTGCAAGTGAATTTAAAATTGATTCAAATACAATACCATTATACATTATTGGAGAAATTGTTTATCAAGACAATTATTATAATGAATTATACAAGTTTGTAAGAAGTATAAATTTTTTAAGACCATTGACACGCTTAAATTTTGAAAGTAAACCTATGAATATCCATAAAGATTTTTGCCTTATTAATGCTATAGAATGCGTATAATTTCTGGTGAAAAAAAGGGAAAAAAAATTTGTCCTCCCAAGAATTTATTGATTAGACCAACAACAGACAAAGCTAAAGAAGCATTATTCAATATAATTACCAACATATATGACATAACAAATTGTAATATTCTTGATATATATTCAGGATCCGGAAATATTAGTTATGAATTTGCATCCCGTGGTGCCAAGAAAATAATTTCGGTAGATTCAAATAGAAATTGCATAAAATTCATTGACAAAATCGCGAAAGATGAGTCTTTTCCAATAACTACTTTTCAATGTAAAGCAGAAAAATTTATAGAAAAGTCTTCAGAATCATTTGCAATTATTTTTGCTGATCCTCCCTATAAATATTCTGTCAACAATCATAAATATTTAATTGAAAAAGTATTAGAAAAAAAACTTTTAAAGGAAAATGGTATAATCATTATTGAACATGACAAGAAAAAAGATTTATCTGTAATAAACAGATTTAAAGAAGTAAGAAATTATGGAGGATGTTGTTTTTCATTTTTTGAATAAATTTATTTTTTTCCGATTTTAAATAGATATTTTTTTTCTTCTTTGGTTAGACTTTCATAACCAGAATTTGCAATTTTATCCAATATTTCATCTACTTTTTTTTGGTCAAAATTATCCTTAAATGATTTATCCTTTTTTACAATTTTAATTTTTGATGACTTATTAAAAACTTTTGGTATTGAATAAATAAAATTTGTAAACCAACTTCCAATATCATTTCCTTTTAAATATTGTTTTTGATAAAAATATCCCCAAGTAGCACCACCAAGATGAGCAATATGCCCACCGGAGTTTGAAACAGGAATTTGTACGATATCTAACAAAACGAAAAATATTGCAATGTATTTAATTGGAACAGTAAAAATAAAAACCGGAAATTTAGATTCTGGTGAATATGAAGAAATAAATATTAATATTGCCATCACCCCAGCAGATGAGCCTACCATTGATATTTTTAATTCGGTAAAGACAGGAAATAAATTGTATGCAAATAGAAATGCAACGCCACCGAAAATTATTCCAATAAAAAAAGTGTTGATTATTAATTTTTTATCAAAAAGATTTAACATCATATTACCAAAATAATATAATAGTAATAAGTTAAAAAATAAGTGAAAAAAACCTTTGTGAATAAAGCCATAGCTAATAATTGTCCATGGTTTAAAAATAAATGAATATAGACTTGATGAGAGCTCGAAATAATTATAAAAATCATATTCAGAGAATTTAAATAAAAACATAAAAACGTTCACAAAAGCTGGTAGAATAAAACATCCAATAATTAAAATGATAATTTGATTAATAATATTAAATCTCAAAAATTTTTCTAAAATATTATTCATTAATTCCATCTTTTGTTGTTAAACTGATTTCTCTTCCAGTACCACAACATTACAAACCCAGTAATTGCTCCGCCAACATGAGCAAAATGAGCTATAGGTCCGATTGAGTATGAAGAAAAACCAAGAAATAAATCTAAAATAAGTATGATGGGAACAAAAAATTTTGCCTTGATTGGAACAGGTAAAAAAATTAACATTAATTCTGAATTTGGAAATAAAAATGCAAATGCAACAAGAATTCCATATAGGGCACCAGATGCGCCAACTAACTTGGAGTCAAAATAAGTTCCTTTGTTTGGAAGAACATTGTTATATATTTCATCTAGAAGATAACCCTGAGACAAAAGATTGTCAACCACAGCATGAATTTGAAAATAATAAAACAATAATTGAAGTAAGGCCGCTCCTATTCCACAAGAAATATAATAAAATAAAAACTTGTTTCTTCCCCACATTTGCACCAATGGTGAACCAAACATCCAAAGGCCAAACATATTAAACAAAATATGATATATTCCACCATGCATAAACATGTGAGTTAACAACTGCCAATAACCAAAAGAAGGATTTTTTGGATAATGCAAAGCCAGAATATCATAGGCAAAATTACCAATAACTAATGTTCCGATGAAAAATATCAAATTAATTATAATTAGATTTTTTATTATTTCTGGAACAGATCTCATCTCAAAATTTTTTTTAATTCATTTTCTGAAAGCTTTCTATAAGTTGGGAGTCCAAATGGTGTTCTCTCAGGTTCTTTACATGACAAAAGATTATGAACAAGCTCTATTTGTTCATGCTGTAATAATTTCCTTCCATTTTTGATTGTGTATTTGTTTATAATTTGTTTTGTTATAAAATCTAAAATGAAAAAAGCGTCAATTAAACCTTCTTTGTTTTTTTCAAGCAAAGTTTTTAAAAATTGAACCACATCAATATTTATAAAAAAATCTGGAATCGATATTATTTTAACTTGAGAATTTGAAGAATATGAAAATTCAAAACCATATTT
>PKDV01000022.1 GCA_002862715.1 Flavobacteriaceae bacterium
TGGTCAAAAAAGGCTTTAAATGAAGCAAGAATTCTTGGTGAAGTAACTGAAGTTTGTTCTTCTGAAGATAAAAACTTTAACTATATTCCCAAGAGTTATCAAATACCTTCCGATTTAGATTATTTACATATAACAACTAACAACACAATATTTGGAACGCAATACAAGAATTTGCCTGATTGTAATACTTTACTAGTAGCAGATTGTTCTTCTGATATTTTCTCTAGAGATATTGATTATTCAAAGTTTGATTTGTTATACGCTGGTGCTCAAAAAAATATGGGGCCTGCGGGAACAACTTTGGTGGTTGTTAAAGAGGAGATTCTTGGAAGAGTAAAAAGAAAAATTCCATCAATGTTAGATTATAGGGTTCACATTGACAAGGACAGCATGTTCAATACCCCACCTGTTTTCGCTGTTTACACAAGCTTATTAAATCTTCAGTGGCTAAGCTCTAATGGAGGTATTAAATCAATTGAGAAAATTAATAAAGTTAAAGCTCAAACAATCTATAGTGAAATAGATTCTAATCCACTATTTGATGGTTTTGCAAATAAAGAAGATAGAAGTATGATGAATGCTACTTTTACCTTAAATGAGCCAAAATTAAAAGAAACTTTTGATAGCATGGCGCTTGAAGCCGGTTTGAGCGGAATAAACGGACATCGTTCGGTAGGTGGCTACAGAGCCTCGATGTACAATGCTTTACCATTAGAGTCTGTTAAAGTATTGGTTGATGTTATGAAAAATTTAGAAAAAAAAGCTTAGTTATGAATATTCTAGCAAATGATGGTATTTCTAGTTCTGGCAAGACATTATTAGAGTCCAATGGTTTCAGTGTTAATATAGTTAATGTTGCTCAAGAACAGCTTATAAACTTTATCAATGATAAAAACATAGAAGTATTGCTTGTTAGAAGTGCCACTGAAGTTAGAAAAAAATTAATAGATAATTGTAAAAATTTGAAATTGATTGGTAGAGGTGGTGTTGGAATGGACAACATCGATGTAGATTATGCCAAACAAAAAGGTTTGAAGGTTATTAACACTCCAGCTGCTTCTTCGAACTCAGTTGCAGAGATTGTTTTTGCCCATTTATTTGGTTCTGTCAGATTTTTATATGACTCTAACAGAAATATGCCTTTAGATGGTGACGTTAATTTCAAAAAACTCAAAAAAAATTATTCATTAGGATCTGAACTCAGTGGAAAAACACTTGGGATTATTGGTTTTGGTAGAATTGGGCAAGCAACGGCAAGAATCGCTCTGGGTGTAGGAATGAAAATTTTAGTACATGATCCAAATTTAAATTCAACTAATTTATGCCTAGAAATACTAAATAAAAATTTAGATTTTAGTATAAAGATTGATTCATTTGAAGATGTTTTAAAAAACTCCGATTTTATTACACTACATACTCCATCGCAAAAAAAACCAATCATTGGAAAAAAAGAAATTGAAATGATGAAAAAAGGAGCTGGTATTATTAATGCATCAAGAGGCGGTGTTGTTGATGAAGATGCAATAATTGAAAATCTTGATAAAAATCATTTAAGTTTTGCAGCTTTTGACACATTTATCAATGAACCCAATCCAAGTATTAGACTTTTAATGCATCCGAAAATTTCCCTTACCCCACACATAGGTGCAGCAACAAATGAAGCGCAAGATAGGATTGGAATTGAATTAGCAGAGCAAATAATAGAACTGTTAAATAATTAAAATGAAAAGGTTTAAAGAGAGTTTCGGAATAAAATCCAAATCTCAACTCATATTAGTATTTATAGTATTTGGGATTACTGGTACAATATCAGCTGCAATATCCGCACCCGTTATGAATCTTTTTGGGTTAAGTTTAGAAAGTTTTCCAGAACTATTTTACTGGCCAGTCAGATTATTAATCATTTTTCCAATTTATCAAGTTTTATTAATCATTATTGCATATATTTTTGGACAATTCAATTTATTTTGGAACTTTGAAAAAAAATTACTTAAAAAATTAGGTTTTGGTTTTTTGTTCAAGTCTGGTAGGTAAAATAAAGTTAATATCGAGTTTTTTACTTGGTTTGCTTATTTTCTACCCAACATTTTCTCAGTACTCCCACAGTTTTCATAATCATGAGCATTATGCTTGTTATGATTCAACACTTCATTTTCATGAGAAAAGTGAGGTCTGTTGTTTATCAGAGTTTTTAGTTGGCGATGACTATGATAAAGTAATTATTCATTTAAAACCTCCTAATGACTTATTTAATTACATAAATACTATTAATAAAGAGTATTTCAAAAAACAATTTCTAAAATTTTTTTTATTAAGAGCTCCACCTCTCACTTTTTAGCCTAAACTAAAAATAATTCTAATAAAAAAATTTAAAAAATGAATAAAAATATTATAGGGTTTTTTGCTTCCCTTTTCATAATTGCAAACACACATTTACATTCACAATCAAATGATTCTATATATGGGATAGATTTAAATGAAGTCATTGTATCTACTCCATTTATGGAAAATAGATTGAACAATGTATTGAAAATCGAAAAACAATCAATTGCAGATTTGAATTTTACCAAATCCCAAAGCATAACCAAAGCTATTGATAATATTCCTGGACTATCAGTAATAAATACAGGGCCCGCAATTTCAAAACCTGTTATCCGCGGATTAAGCTTTAATAGAGTTGTATTATATAATAACAACACAAAATATGATAACATGCAATGGGGCGATGAACACGGTTTAGAAATTGCATCTGCCGGAATTGAGTCCATTGAGTATATAAAAGGTCCAATGTCAGTTCTATATGGAAGTGATGCTCTTGGTGGAGTAATTTATATTAATCCAACCTCATTTTTGAACTACGATGGATACGATGCTAGTTATAATTCTTACTTTAATTCAAACTATGGTGGTTTCAAAAATTCACTTGAAGTAAATACTACCAAAGGTGCATATAGTTTGGCATTAGCGGCTTCAATTGAAGATAATGGAGATTTTGAAAGCCCAGATGGTATTGTTGAAGGTACATTTTCTGAGAAAAAAGATTTTAAAGTAGGTTTTGGTTATTCATCTGACAATTATTCTTCGGAAGTTAGATACTCTTACGATGAGTCTATCATTGGAATGCCACACTCAGATGAACATGGCGACGAGCATGATGATCATGATGATGAGGATCATGACGATGATGAAGATCATGATGATGATGAGGATCATGACGAGCACGAAGAGGAATTAAGTTACCAAGACTTAAAGAACTCTTCTTTTTCATGGAAAAATACTTTTAATTTTTCAGGTTCTGAATTACAAGTTACTTTAGGTAGAAACTTTAGCAACAGAAAAGAATTCGGAGCTCACCATGAAGAAGATGAACATGGCGACGAAGATCATGACGATGATCACGGCGATGATGAAGATCACGACGATGACCATGACGATGAAGAACATTCTGAGGAAGAAGCAGAACTAGACATGACATTAAATACTACTAATTTGGATGTTAAATATTTATTTCCAAAAAATGAGAAACTAGAATTGGTTCTTGGTGGTAATTATATGTTTCAAGAAAACAAGAATTTTGGTCACGAAGAATTAATCCCAGATGCTGAAAAAATAGATTATGGAATCTTTGGATTGACTCATATTCATGGTGATAATATTGATTTAATGTTAGGTTTAAGAGGAGATTTCAGACAAATCAAAACAGCGGCTATTAATAAATCATACAATAGTTTTAATGCTTCAGTTGGTTTAAAAAAACAATTAGCTGAAAGTTCAATTGTAAGATTAAATCTAGCTTCAGGATATAGGGCTCCAAATCTTGCAGAATTGTTTTCGGATGGAATGCATCATGGTACTAATAGATATGAAATTGGTGATACATCACTTAGCGAAGAGGTCAACTATCAATTAGATTTTTCATTTACCAAGTATTCAAACGATGGAAAATTGGGATTTGACTTATTTTATAACAGCATTGATGACTATATTTTTCTGAGTCCTACAACTGAAGTTATTTCAGAAAGCCCAGTATACAGATATGTTCAATCTGATGCAACACTTTTTGGAGGTGAATTTTTCTACAGCAGACAAACTTCCGTGGACTGGTTGTCCTATGAAACTGCATTGGAATTTGTTAGTGGAAATGAAAAAGATGGTAATAATCTACCCTACATGCCCCCATTATCCTTTAATCAAACAATTTTCTTAGATTTTGATAAGACTTCATATCAAATAGAAGCTTTATTTAAAGACAATCAAAAGAAAGTCGCAGAATATGAATCTCAAACTGATTCATACTTCTTATTGAACTTTTCATTATCTAAATTTTGTTCTATTCAAAACCAAGATGATTTAACATTTTCATTCGCAATAGAAAATATTTTTAATACTAAGTACTATGATCATTTATCTAGATTAAAAACAATGAATTTATACGATATGGGAAGAAATATTTCTCTTAACATCAAATATGATTTTTAGAGAAAAAGTTTTTTAAGAAAAAAAGGGGCATTTTGCCCCTTTTTTATTTTTTAATTTTTTCTGAAAATTTTGAAATAAACTTTTTTACTTTCGGCGTAATTACAAAGGAACAATAAGGTTGAGAAGGATTATTTTTAAAATAATCGTGATGTTCAATTTCAGCTTTGTAAAATTTTTCATAGGGCTCAATTTGTGTTACTAGCTCATTTTTAAATTTCTTTATTTCATTAAAATATTTAATTTTTTTGTCTGCAATAATTTTTTGCTCTTCAGTATGATAAAAGATAACAGATCTATATTGTGTTCCTATATCCCCACCTTGTCTATTTAAAGTTGTCGGATCGTGTGTTTCAAAAAATATATCTAAAATAGTTTCAAAAAAAATTTTCTTTGGATTGTATAAAAATTGTATGCATTCTGCATGTCCGGTTGTTCCTTTACAAACTTCTCTGTATGATGGATTTTTTATTTTCCCTCCACTATATCCAGGATATACATCTTGAATTCCATCAATCCTTGAAAAAATTGCTTCTGTACACCAAAAACAACCGCTTCCTATTGTTGCTTTTTCCATTTTAATTTATTTTTCAAACTTAAAAAATCATTTTTCTAATTGAAAACTAAAATTATTAATTTGCAATTTATGATTGAAGCAAAAAAAATATATAAAACATTCGGACAAACAAAAGTGTTGAATGGAGTTTCGTTTAACATTAATCGTGGAGAGGTTGTTTCAATTGTTGGTCCATCTGGTGCAGGTAAAACTACTTTGCTTTATATTTTAGGTACTTTAATTAAAGCCGACAAGTGTAATGAAACATCAATTATTTTAGACAATATTGATATCACATCTTATAATGACTCACAACTTTGTAAGTTCAGAAATCTTTCCCTAGGATTTGTTTTTCAGTTTCATCAATTGTTGCCTGAGTTTTCTGCAATTGAAAATGTTTGTATCCCCGCTTTTATAGCAAAAAAAAATAGAAATGAAGTTGAAAAGAAAGCTTTAAATCTCTTAAATTTTTTTGGATTAAAAAATAAATCTGATAACATGCCAAAAATGCTTTCTGGTGGAGAGCAGCAAAGAGTAGCTGTTGCAAGGGCTTTAATTAATAATCCTAAATTAATTCTTGCAGATGAACCAACAGGAAATTTAGATTCAGTTTCAGCAAATAGCCTTAACGATTATTTTTTTAAGTTAAGGGATGAATTTGACACATCAATTGTTATGGTTACCCATAACTCAGAGTTGGCTCAACGAGCAGACCGAACATTAAAGCTTATCGATGGAAAATGGCTTTAAAAACTAATGAGCTCAAGGAATTTTTGGATGAAAAAGTAAAAAAATACAACAACAGAAAATTTATCGAAAACGACCCAATTTCAATACCACATTTATTCACAAAAAGAAAAGATATAGAAATTGCGGGATTTTTAATTTCAATTATTGCTTGGGGTAATCGAAAATCAATAATTAATAGTGGTTATAAATTATTAAGACTAATGGATAATTCTCCTTATGACTTTGTTATGAATCATAGTATAAATGATTTAGAATCAATGAACAATTTTGTTCATAGAACATTTAACTCAGAAGACTTAAAATTTTTTATTAAAAGATTAAAAATAATTTATGAAAGACATCAAAGCTTAGAGTTATTATTCATCCCCAATAACGAAAAATTTCTTTATAATAACATTACAAATTTTCATAATTTATTTTTTTCTGTACCACATCCTCAGAGAACAAGAAAACATATTGCAAATCCCTCCAGAAATTCAGCTGCAAAACGAATTAATATGTTTTTGAGATGGATGGTACGAAAAGACAATAATGGAGTTGATTTTGGAATTTGGGATAAAATACCATCCAGTGTTTTGTCATGTCCATTAGATATACACTCTGCAAAAACAGCTCGATCACTAGGACTTCTTAATCGAAATCAAAATGATTTGAAAGCTCTTTACGAGCTGGATATAAATCTTCGAAAATTAGATTTAAAAGATCCTGTAAAATATGATTTTGCATTATTTGGTTTGGGTGTTTTTGAAAATTTTTAAATATTTTTTTCGTTTTTTTATCTTTGCATGAATTTATATTCAGATTCTAATGAATATCTTATTAAAATCCGCTAAAATCATTGATGATTATAGCCCTTTTAATAATTCCACAAAAGACATTCTCATAAAAAATGGTAAAGTACAAGAAATTGGTGATAATCTTTCTGCATCAAACCTGAAAGTTATATCATTTAAAAATCTTCATGTTTCTTGTGGATGGTTTGATAGCAGTGTTTCATTTGGAGATCCCGGTTATGAAGAAAGAGAAACCTTTAATAACGGATTATTAGTTTCAGGTTACAGTGGTTACACACACATTGCGTACAATACAAATACTGACCCTAAACCCGAATCTAAGGCTGATATTAGTCATTTGATTGAAGAATCTTCATTTTTTCCAACAAAATTATATCCTAAGGCACGTATATCACTATCCAATAATCGCAATAATCTTACGCCATTAAGAGAGATGCATTCTGCTGGTGCAATATGCTTTAGTAATTATAAAAATCCAATTTCAAATCCAAACCTTCTAAAACTTGCACTACAGTATTCCTCAGATTTTGATGCAATTATTGAATCATTTCCGCTTGATTATAATTTAGCAAATAATGGATTAATGAATGAAGGTTTAATAAATACTACAATAGGAATCACAGGAATACCAAAAATTGCTGAAGAAATCCAAATTGCGAGGGATATAGAAATTTTAAGATATTATGGCGGAAGATTGCATATACCCAACATCTCGTCAAAAGGTTCTGTTGCGCTAATTAAAAAAGCAAAAAAGGATAAACTATGTTTAAGTTGTAGTGTTTCAATTCAAAATCTTTGTTTCACAGATGAAAAATTAAATGATTTTAATACTTCAGCTAAACTTCTTCCTCCGTTAAGAGATAAAAATGATATGATTTCTTTAAGGAAAGCATTGTTAGATGGAACCATTGATATGGTAACATCGGATCATTCTCCTATCAACATTGAATTAAAAGATATTGAGTTTGATTTAGCGCATTTCGGCTCAATTGGTTTAGAAAATACGTTTGGTGCTCTTTTATCAATTTATGATACAAACCAAGTTATCTCTATTTTAAATAGAGGAAAGGAACTTTTTGGAATTCCCAACAGCAAAATTGATATCGGTTCTAACGCAGATTTTACTTTATTTGAGCCTACATCTATCAAAACAGTTTCAAATGAAGACACTAAATCTACTTCAAAGAACAATATTTTTGTTGGTTACAAAACAATCGGTTCGGTTTATGGCATTATTTCTAATGAAAAAATAGTTTTAAATAGTTAAATGTCTACATTTAATTACGAAAAATGCTTGAACTCCAATACCAATAATAAATTAATTCTATTATTACATGGATATGGGAGTAACGAAAATGACTTGTTTTCATTTAAACCTTTTATTCCAAAATCTTTTAACATTTATTCCCTCAGAGCTCCAATTAGTATAGGATATGGGTATGCTTGGTTCGACATTAATTTTGATAACGAATTTGGCGTTAGATCTGATAAATCAGACGTATTAAACGCAAAAAAATATATTGAAAGTTTTCTAGAAATACACTCTAAAAATTATAAAAACATATATCTAATTGGCTTCAGTCAAGGTGCTATGTTATCCTATCTAGTTGGTTTAACCAATAATTTTGTTTCTGGAATTTGCTGCCTAAGTGGATGGGTAGATACTCGCTTCTTAAATTTTACTAATAAAACTTCAAATATATATACATCACATGGAAAAAATGATACAGTTGTTCCTTATGATATTGCGAGAAAATCAGTAGATCTTTTATCAAATTCAGGTTTTAACATAAACTTTAATTCATTTGATTCAGGACATGGTGTAAATCAGAAAAACCTGGATTCGTTAATTAGTTGGTTGAATAATTTAAATACTTAAAATTAAATTATCGTAAGCTAGAAACATCCCATCAGGAAGTTCTTTGTTTACTTTTTCATGAAATCCTAACCTATGACTTATGTGTGTAAAGAATGTTTTTTCAGCTCCAATTTCATTAGCAAAATTTATAGCAGCTTCTAAATGCAAATGAGAGTTATGAGGTTCTTTCCTGAGCGCGTTCAAGACTAAAATTTTACTACCTTGTATTTTATCTTTCTCTGCATCACTGATAGAATGCATATCAGTAATATAGGTAAAATCATTAATTCTAAAACCTAAGACAGACAGGTTTGCATGGTTAACAATTAGAGGTTGAATGATTTTATTTTTGATTTTGAAAGTATTTTTAGGATTAATTTCATTGCAAACCACTGACGGTGCCCCAGGGTATTTATTGTTATCATTAAATATATACTCATAACGATTTTTCAAGCAATCAAGCACTCTTCTCAACGAATATAATTCCATTGGCCCGCTTTTAAAAACATAAGGTCTAATATCATCTATACCAGCACAATGATCGGAATGTTCGTGAGTTAAAAATATTGCATCTATGTTATTACACTTAGATTTTAACATTTGCTGTCTAAAATCAGGACCACAATCAATTACGATAGAAACATCATCCCACTCTACCCAAATTGATGAACGTAATCTTTTATCTTTCAAATCATGACTATTGCAGACAGGATGATTACTACCAATAATTGGTATTCCTTGAGATGTACCTGTTCCGAGAAAGTAAACTTTCATATTAAAACAAATTTACATTAATCATAAGGTTATATGATAATAAGTTTTTTAATTTTGAAGAAAATAATCTTTATGCCACTAAACTTATCAGGTGACCAACCATTCGAAAATACTCCTTCATTGGAGGCCAAAGCATTGAGAATTAATCTCAATTCAAATATATATGGAACCTTTGCTGAAATTGGTGCAGGTCAAGAAGTTGCAAGGCATTTCTTTAGATGTGGCGGTGCATCTGGAACAATAGCTAAAACAATGAGTGCTTATGACAAAGATTTTAGTGATGCCATTTATGGAAAGGAAGACGATTCTAGGTATGTAACGCTTTCAAGGTTAAAAAAAATGTTGGAATGGGAGATGAGTCTTCTTGAAAAAAGAATTGATAGAAACAAAAATAAAGAGAAGCTTTTTTTTACTTATGCAAACACAGTTTCAACGATTGATTTTGCGAAGAAATTTAAAGGCCATGGATGGATGGGAGTTAAATTTCAAACAAAACCGGATCAACCATACTCTATTATTACAACTCACATACGTTTTAAAGAAAATGATGCAAAACAACAACAATTATCTCTGGGATACATGGGAGTTAATTTAATTTATGGTGCTTTTTATCAGAACGACAAACCAAAAAAAATACTCAAATATCTATTTGATCACATAGATAATGACGCTATTGAAATTGATACAATTAATTTTCAAGGACCATTATTTAAAGATATAGACAACAGAGTTTTAAGTCTTGAGTTGGTTAAATTAGGAATGACCGACGCAGTAATGTTTGGACCTGACGGTAATAATTTATTACCAGCAGCTGAGCTTTACAGGAAAAATATTATTGCCTTGAGAGGAAGGTTTAGACCTGTTACTATTGTTAATGAGGATATGTATAAACAATCATTATCAATTTTTCAAAATGAGTCTGAAAATGATGATGATGAAACTCTTGTAATTTTTGAAATGACCCTTTCAAATTTAAAACAAACTGGTGAAATTGATGAAAAAGACTTTATGGATCGTGCACGTTTGCTTTGCTCTCTTGGACATACTGTAATGATTTCAAATTTTATGGAATATTACAGACTAGCAGAATATTTCTCACTCTACACATCAAAAAAAATTCGCTTAACTATGGGTGTCACAAATTTGATAGAGATATTTAATGAAAAATATTACAAAGATTTAAGTGGAGGAATTTTGGAAGCATTTGGAAAACTATTCTTTAAAAATTTAAAAATTTATTTATATCCAAAAATCGATTCAGATTCCGGTAATGTAATTGATAGTAATAATTTAAATGTACAACCCAGAATGAAGGAATTATATAAGTTTTTCAAATATAATTTTAAAATCCTTGATATTTTAGATTACGACAAAAAAGGTTTAGAGGTATATTCGGAGGATGTTTTAGAAAAAATTAAATTTGAGCAATCAGGTTGGGAGTCAATGCTTCCTGACGTTGTTTCAAAATTAATTAAGACCAAAAACTTATTCGGATTCAAATCAAGTAATTGAGAATAAAAGGATATCTTTTTTTAATATTTAAATGTAGTTTAGTTTTTACAATAATATTATGTTTTACTTCTTCAAAAAAAAATAATTAAAAAAGTAAAGTTTTGGAAAACTTTGAAATTAAAAGCTTCAGATTATCAAATAAAAATAATATTTCAATTGAATTTTTAAATCTTGGTGGAATTATTACATTGATAAAAACACCTGATAAAAACAATCAGTTTTCAGATATTGTTTTAGGATTTGAAGATTTTGAAAAATATCACAACAATTCAGCATATTTTGGTGCAATCATTGGTCGTTATGCAAATAGAATTGAAAGTGGGAAATTTAAAATTGATGGTAATGAATACCATTTGAAGACTAACAACGGTTTAAATCATTTACATGGTGGTCATAAAGGTTTTGATAAGGTTTTTTGGCAAATAAGCCCTGTAAAGGGAAAAAATGCTTATTTGCTATATTATATGTCACCTGATGGTGAAGAAGGTTATCCTGGAAATCTAGAGGTAAAAGTTACATACGAACTTACAGATGATAACAATTTTAAAATTTTATTTGAAGCTGTTTCAGATAAAAAAACAATTATTAATCTTTCTCAACATTCATATTTCAATTTATCTGGAAATTTTTCTAATACAGTTTTAGATCATTTATTAAAAATAAATTCTAAATTTTACTTACCCGTTGACAAAAATCAAATTCCCACCGGAGTCATTGAAAATATTAAAAATACTCCTTTTGATTTTGAAAAATTTAAATTTATTGGTCTTGATATTGAAGAAGATAATTTACAACTTAAGATAGGCAAAGGTTACGACCACTGTTATGTAATTAAAAATGATGAAAGAAAATTAGTTAAAGCTGCTTCATTATATCACCCGCCCAGTTCTAGACTGTTAGAAGTTTACACTGACCAACCTGGAATTCAATTTTACTCAGGAAATTTTTTAGATAATAGTTTGCCATCAAAAACGGGTGGAAATTATAGAAAATGGTCTGGTTTATGTTTAGAAACCCAGCATTTTCCAAACTCACCAAATAATGATAAATTCCCTTTAACTATTTTGAGGCCTGGTGAAAAATTTTATAGCGAAACCTGGTACAAATTTTCAGTTATTGAGGATATAATTGATGATTAATTTTTGATTAGCCTAATATTTGACTTGTATGGTCCTTGGTTTTAACATTAGTAATAATTTTTTTAACAAAACCATTCTCGTCAATAATAAAAGTAGTTCTTATTATTCCTTCATATTCCCTTCCTTGAAACTTTTTTGGTCCCCATACTCCAAAGGATTTGATTATTTTTTTATCAACGTCAGCCAAAAGCATGTATGGAAATTCATATTTATTTGAAAAACTTAACTGTTTTTTTACTGTGTCAGCACTAACACCTAAAATTTCATAGCCAGATTTTTGAAATCTTGAGTAATTATCACTTAAGTTACAAGCCTCAGCAGTGCACCCTGGTGTACTTGCTCGAGGATAAAAAAATATTATAAGTTTTTTCCCAATAAAATCATGTAGATTAACACTTTTGTCAAATTGATTTTTTACAACAATTTCTGGAATTTTGTCACCTTCTTTAAGCATTTCATTAATTTTAAAAAAACAAAATTACAAAAATGAATAAAGCTCAAAAAGTGAAATATGTTATTTCAGAATTAAATGAATTATATCCTGATGTTCCTGTACCACTAGATCACAAAGATCCATACACTTTATTAATTGCAGTTTTGTTATCAGCTCAGAGTACAGATGTAAGGGTTAATATGATTACTCCAATTTTATTTAATAAAGCAGATAATCCTTTTGATATGGTTAAACTCAGTATTGATGAAATAAGACAAATAATTAAGCCTGTGGGTTTGTCTCCAACAAAATCAAAAGGAATCCATGGACTATCGGAAATATTAATCGAAAAATATGAGGGAAAAGTACCACAGAGTCTTGAACTTTTAGAGCAGTTACCAAGTGTTGGTCATAAAACTGCTAGCGTAGTTATGGCACAAGCTTTTGGAGTACCGGCTTTTCCCGTTGATACACACATTCACCGTTTAATGTATAGATGGGGATTTTCTAGTGGAAAAAATGTAGTGCAAACAGAAAAGGATGCTAAAAGACTTTTTCCTGAAGAACTTTGGAACAAACTTCATCTCCAAATTATTTGGTATGGTCGTCAATATTGCCAAGCCAGAGGTTGGAATATATCAAAAGACCACATTACAAAAAAAATAGGAAGAAAGTCTGTTTTGAAATCTATTAATTACTTATAAAATCAATCTGGGTATCATCTGTTTTTAAATATTTGTATGATGATGCAAACTGTTTTATAAAATTCAGTGATTCTTTTTTTGGAGTTTCAGTTATGTTTTTGGTTTGTGTGTAAAGTTTATCCATAAATTATTTATGGAATAACGATTGTTTAAAAAAAGTTATTGTATCAT
>PKDV01000074.1 GCA_002862715.1 Flavobacteriaceae bacterium
TTTGATATGTCAACTTCAACAATTAATCGTTTTGCAATTGCGCTCCACTCAACATCGCTCCATAGATTGGTTGACAATGGAGTTCCAGAGCCAATAATAGCATCAACAATGCCAAATTCATTTGTAGTTAGCGATTGACTTTCCGAGTAATCAACAGTGTTAGTCTGGTTGTTTACAATCGAAAATTTGATACAAACATCTTTATTAGATAAAGGAACATTAACGTTATCGAAACCAGGAAGAGACTCACCTTGTGAATCTACAATTAAGGCTTGGTATGAAATGCCTGTATTTTCCTGAGAGTATGTGAAAATTGAGACAAATATGAATAAAAGTAATATGTAAAATTTTTTCATAACTATTTAATTATTTTTAAAGAGATTTGATTTGTTTTCATGTTAAAAGCATCATCGCCTTTACCAATATTTTTTAATCCAGAACTATACATTATGCTATAACCAAATTCAATAGATTCATTGATTTTAATTGACAGTCCAACTTTTGAAGTTTGAAAAACCCCTTTGAAATCATCAGAGTCATTAAGATCAAAAATAGCATTTGAGATTTTTTGTTTTCCATCAAGCAACATAGACAAATCAATACCGGAATTTATAGCTACAGAAATACCTTTATTTAAAATTGGAATGCTTAATTCATTAAAAATTCCAACAAAAGTGGTGTTCCATTCATAACTATCAACTTGAGTTAGTCCAGTACCATCCATACCAGTGCCTCTTCCACCGGTTGCATTGAAACTTTGAATCGAAGCACCAATAGAGTGTGATATTTCGTCAGTTTCAAAAAATAAGTCTGACATTCCAACTTTAAATGAAAGACCTGAGGATGCCTCTAGCGTTTCTAGTGACACATTATTTTCATTGGTATAATTATATTCAGTTTCATTGGCTCCTACTTCTAAAAAATAACTTTGTGAAAAGGAAAAGAAACTAACTAAGAAAAATAAAATTGATTTTTTAATAGACATATTTCAAGAGTTTTAAATTGTAAGTTTTGTTTTCGGTTTCAACAACTACAGAATATAAAATTTGTGGCAGTCCAACAGGCATGTTGATTGAAACTGTTTTATCATTGGCATTAATTGACTTTGAGTAAATCATTCTACCGGTTAAGTCAAGAAATGTAACCTTTACATATTTTTGAATATGAGGAAAAGTAATATTAATTCTACTGGAGAATGGATTTGGATATACTGAAATTCCAGTTTCCTCAACAAACTGGTCTAAATTTTCAATTGAATACATTTTATTGTGCAAAAAGCCTTGAAAAAAAGTAGCTTGTGAATGTTTGAAAGTTCCAGTTGGAGAATTTTGACCAACAATTCCAACTATAGTATAATTGCCAATTTGTTTTGAATGCAGTTGCGATGAAATGGTCTGATGACTTAATTGGGCTATTACATTTGGACAAGCTAATATTAATAAAAGGAAGAAAAAACCCGGATGTTTCACTGAAATTGTTTGTTATTTTATAACTTTATAAATGCATCAAGTTATTTGACTAAGCTAAAAAAAAAAATGATATAGTTATGAGAAATAAATATTTTTTTTACGTCTTTAAAATATGTCTAATTATAATTGCATTTTCATGTAGTGGAAGCGACAGCTCAAGCGATGATATTACAACTTCAACTAAGTCAATTAACGTAAGTCAGAATGAAATAAATTTTGGACCTGTTTTATTAAATCAAACTTCGCAAACTTTTTCTATTTCTGTACAAGCTAACAATATTTCAAGTGATGTTAATTTCAATACGTCAAACAACTTTGAAGTTTCAAGTGACAACAATAATTTTTCTCAATCCTTATCTACCAGTATTAGCACCAGTACTATCATATACGTTAGATTTACTCCAACATCTTTAGGAAATATTAATGGAAAGCTAACTATTAGTTCGAGTGAATTATCAGCTGTTGAAGTAGCACTTCAGGGGGTTGGAGAAAATAAATATAATTATCAAACATTTTCAAAACAAAGTCTTGGATTTGGTGGAGGTTTTTCTCAATCAGCAGTTAAGACATTTCAACTTCACGATGATTTAACAAATATTGAACAAATAAAAATGTATTTGCAAATTGAATGTCCGTCTACTGGATGTGATGATTGGGACCGCTTTGCAAATATCAAAGTAAAAGACTCAGAAACTGGAAATTGGTATGAGATAGCAAGGTATATAACACCCTATTGGGTAGGTACTGAGCTTTTAGATAGAGGATTAGAGTTTGATGTAACCGATTTTAAATCACTTTTAAATGGAACAGTTGAACTTAGAATCTATATTGAAAATTGGACTGCAAAAGCAGATATTGTAAGTATTGATTTTGATTATATAATTGGAACACCTGATTACCAAAATTATGCAATTACTGAAATATTAAATCTTCACTCAAACTCAATAAGTGGTATTCCATATGGAATAGAACATAATTTAGATTTAGAAAAATCCATCCAAATTCCAAGTGGTGCAGGAAAAATCGAATTTAGGTCAATCATTTCCGGATGGGGGCATGCAACTCCATACGATTTTGGTGGTAGAGGATGTGCTGAATGGTGTTTTAGAAATCACTTTATAAAAATTGATAGCGCTCAAACGTTTCAGCATTATATGGGATCAATAGGCTGTGCGTCAAACCCTATTAGCAATCAAAACCCTGGAAATTGGCAACCAAATAGAGCTGGATGGTGTCCAGGAATGGCTGTTCCTGTCAGAACTGATAATTTAGATATCAGCTATTCAGGAAAGTCAATTACATTTGAATATGAATTAGAAGATTGGACTAGTGACGGAGCTGGGGGAAATGCTTTTTATGCTGTTTCTACATATATAGTTTTGAAAAGTAACAATGAAATTAGTCCAGCAATTGTTTTAAACTAAAATCTCATTAAAAATCCCCAAACAATATCAAATAAGTTTGGATTCCCCCAATGAAGGTTGTGTTCCCCATCTTCAATTCTTAAATAATGAACTTCTTTTGAATCATCACAGTTTTTAAAAATGTAGATATCATCATCCCCTATTTTATTAATAATAAAATTATCACAACTAAATGCTTCGGCCCAAGTTGTTGCGCTTTCAAGAGCATCTAAAAAGACATAACCCAATTTGGGTCCGCCATTAATAGGAATGGTAGTATCCGCAGAGCCATTAATTTGTAAAACTGCAACAGGATTGGTGTTTTGGTTTGGTAAATTACTTCTACTTAATTGAGAAACAATTGGAGAAACAGCTTTAAAATAAGAAGTTTCAATTGCAAGTTTATTTATCATACTTGAGCCATTGGAAGTGCCAATTCCATACATCCTTTCCATATCCAGATTTTTATATTTTCCGAGCTCAACAATTACAGAATCTATGAATTCAATATCATTGGCTGTGGAAGGCTCATTACCTCCTGAATTCCAAGTTTTTAAATAACCCTGAGGGTATACACCAATAAAGTCTCCCCTACTTGTATATCTATTAAGCTTATTAATCCAAGTATCGTTTAATGTATTACGCCCATGAAAAGCAATTACAACGGGATAATTTTTGGTTACATCTACAAAATCTGGTGCTTCAATTAACACTTCTCTTTGAACCAAGCTTCCATCTATGATTTGTGAGATAAAAACAACATCATCTTGTAAATTTTTTTTTGTATCAATATTTACAGGCTGGTCAACAAACTCACTAACTTCAGTTTCTTGACTTGAGCCACAAGAAAATATCATTAACAGAAAAAAGAAGTATCTAATCATAAACTATAAAAATAAACAATGTTTATATATTTGCTCTTCACTGAAAAAAAATAAAGGCCTCGTAGCTCAACTGAATAGAGCATCTGATTACGGCTCAGAAGGTTAGGAGTTTGAATCTCTTCGAGGTCACAACAAAGGGAACAGTTGTTAACTGTTCCCTTTTTACAATTATTAAATTTGTATTATGTATAAGATTTTGTTTTTTTTATTGATTCCAATCATCACTATTAGTCAAGAAATTAGTGAGCCGTCATTAAAAAAACATTCAGAATTTCCAATAGGCACATCCATTCGCTTTGTTGAATTCATGAAAGATAAAAAACTGAAAAAATTGCAAAAACATCATTTTGATAGTTATACAGCAGGAAATGATATGAAAATGTATCAAATCGTTACTAGAGAAGGAAATTATAATTGGGCTCGTGTGGATAGTATAATCAATTATACGACATTAAACAATCAAAGACTTTTTGGACATACTTTAATTTGGCACAGTGCGACACCAAAATGGGTAGAAAAGAAAGCGATGAGTAATCCCCAATGGTTAGAGAAATTCATGAAGGAATATATTAATAAATATGTTGGTAGATATAAGGGTAAGGTTGATGGATGGGATGTTGTAAATGAGGGTTTAAATACCAAAGGCTCAGGCTTCAGAGAAGAAAGTATTTGGTACAAAACGATGGGTAAAAAGTATATTGAAAAGGCATTCAAATATGCTCACAAAGCAGATCCAAAAGCCAAACTTTTTTATAATGATTTCAATATTGAACGTGATACATTAAAGTTCAACTCAATGATGAAAATGATTGAGGACTTTCTTGAGCGAGACGTTCCTATTTCAGGAATTGGCTTTCAAATGCACATAAGAATGGATATTCCAAATGAAATTATTGAATATACACTTAAAAGAGCAGCAAGTACAGGACTTCAAATTCATCTTTCAGAAGTTGACATAATTTTCAATTCACATGACGATAGCAAAGGAGGCGGAATTCAAACATACAATAATTTAACCACTGAAATGCTTAATGAACAGGCAATTAAATATGAAGAACTGGTCAATATTTATAAAAAAACAGTTCCAAAGTCACAACAATATGGAATAACCTTTTGGGGATTTAATGATAGAGATACTTGGATAAATCGTTTTTTTAAAATTAAAGATTGGCCATGTATATATGATGAAAAATTAAATCCTAAGCCAGCTTTTTATGGATTTTTAAATGGACTTAAAAATTAAATTGATTTTTTTAAATTTGTACAAAATAATTTATATGAGAAAGCTGCCTTTGCTATTACCAATTTTTTTCTTTTTTGTTTCATGCCAAAACACTGGTGTAGACGATATTGATTTGGCGGAAGATATTCCTCAAAACATCACATCTCTTTCACAAATGACTTCATCACTACTAGACGTTTATTTTTCATCAATCAATATTGGTGATGGGCAAAATAACAAAAGAGAAGATGAGGATAAGGATGAAGATAAAGACGAAAAAGAAATTTGTTTTGAAATTGTTTTACCTGTTTCATTTAATATGCCTGATGGCTCAATTATAACTATTGATAGCAAGGAAGATTGGAAAGTACTATACAATTGGTACAAAGAAAATGAAGATTCAGATGACAAGCCTGAAATTATTTTACCATTTAATGTCATTATAGGTGACGACGAAATTACTATCTCCAATGATGAGGAATTTCAGAGGCTACTTGATTTTATTGATAATGAATGCAAAGATGAAAGCGATGAAAAGAATGAAGAATGTTATGAATTTGTACTGCCTGTTTCATTTAGTATGCCTGATGGATCTGTTTTAACTATTGAAACGGAGGAAGATTGGGAGGAATTAGAAAAATGGTATGATGACAATAAAGATTCTCAAGAGGAACCTGAATTAATTTTCCCTGTTCAATTAATAATTGATGAGGAAGCGGTAACTGTCAACACGGAAGAAGAGTTTAAAAAAATTGAAGATGAATGCGATAGCAAAGAAGACGATGATGAGAGAGAAGATGAGGAAGAATGCTACAAATTTGTTTTGCCTATTTCATTTAATATGCCTGATGGAACGGTTTTAACCATTGAAACAGAAGATGATTGGAAGAAACTGGAAAGATGGTATAGAGAAAATGATAACACTTCAGAAGAACCTGAAATTATATTTCCTGTTCAAGTCATCTACGAGGATGAAACATTGACAATTAATAGCGCAGAGGAACTGAAAGAGTTGGAAGAGGATTGTAAAGAAGATTAATTTTTTCAAATCTTTACAATATTTTGAAAATTTTTTCATAAAATTGGTAATAACCAAAAATTAAATTTTATGAAAAAAATACTATCATTGATATTATTATTTAGCTTTTTTGCATTTGGACAAGACAACACATATGTTCAACTTACCTATGTTAAACCTGTTCAGGGCGAAAATTATGGTGAGATACTTAATGAAAAATGGAAGGCACTTGCACAAAAAAGAGCTAACAATGAAACAATAATTGGATGGGATGTTTGGTGGAGAGCAGGTAGCACTCCGGAATCAAATCATCAAATAATGATTGCAACCTTAGTCAGCCACCCAGACAGTTTAAATGTTAACCCGGGAATTAGATCTATATTTCCTGAAATGACGGATGAGGAATTTGAAAGTTTTTCAGCGAAAAATACAGCATCAAGAAAAATTATTAATAGGACAATGACTGTTGAGAAGGATGCTTATTTTAAAACAGACTCAGTTCCCAGCATGCTTGTAATGAACTACATGAAAGTCAAACCCATTAATGCTATGAAATACGAAGATTTTGAATCTAGTTTAAAAGAAAGTTTAAAAGAATCCGCTAAACAAGGTTGGGCATTTCATAAAAGAGTTGACGCAGTTGGTTCGGGACTTGGCTGGAATTACTTGACAGCTGATTTTTATAACAATAACAGCGAGCTAATGAGCGAGAGAGTTCCTACTTATGATTACTCAAATAATGAAGAAATTGTTAAAAATTTATCCTTGAGAGAGCATGTTTGGAGCGATACCTATTGGAAATGGATTTCTGTTAGAAAAGAAAACTAAATAAAAAAGCGGCGACAAAGTCGCTTTTTTTAATTTCTATACAATTTATCATCTTCTTTGACAATTATAAGAGTTGCAGTTGAGCCAGTAGATAAATTCCATTGCTGTCCAACAATTTTTGCACCTGTATCATCATATACTCTTAATTCTGCAGTATTTGGACCAGACTGACCTTGATTCAGTGCTGTAAAGTCAATTTTATTAAATCCCTGAACAAGTGGTAAATCAAGAACAAAGAACTGATTTTTAAGTAATAAATTTGATATTACTTCATTATCGTTTACTAATATTTTGACTCTATCACCATCCTCATGTTCAAAATCTCTACAAACAATTCTAGCAATTTTAGAAACAGTTTTTACATCACCTAAGTACGTGTCTCCTAAATACATATTTGCTGCTAATGGCGAATCTTTTTTTAATTTTTTAAGGTATCTATCACCAGGGTTAATAAAATTTTCATTACTTAAAACAATACTTTTTTTGTTTTCATTGGGCTTGTTTAAAAAAGATAAATCAATATCATCAGTTTTTTCAGGAGGAAGTAAGTTGAAGTTTGATTCGGGTTTTTCCAAAAGTGAGGTGGAACCAGTAGTACCATCTTGTGAAAAAATTAATGTAGAAAACAATAAACTTAAAAAAACTAATTTTTGGAATCTATTTCTGACGCCTTTACTATTAAACATATTCCTGAATTTACTAATACTAAAGATAATGTACCTGTCAAAAACCATGCCTTGTCCTGAGTTTTTGCAATAATAGCTTCTCCTAAAAAAGATAAACCACCACCTACTAATAATACACCTAAAATTGATAGAATTAACCATGTAGTTTTTTTAGAAGTATTTTTTTGCTTTTCCATAAGACATTGCTCCAAGCAAAGTTATTAAAGCAATCGAATAATAAACAAAATTAGGAGTAATTACTTTATCACCACTTGCGTATGAATGTAATCCAGTTAAGTAAAAGTTTACACCAAAGTATGTCATCATTATACTTCCAAATGCAATTATTGAAGCTAAATTAAAAATCCATTTACTTCTTAGTCCAGGAACAAAACGCATATGAAGTACAAAGGCATAAACAAGAATGCTAATTAGTGCCCAAGTCTCTTTGGGGTCCCACCCCCAATATCTTCCCCAGCTTTCATTTGCCCACTGACCACCTAAAAAGTTTCCAATTGTAAGCATGATTAAACCAATAGTCAAAGACAACTCGTTTACAATTGCGAGTTCAGAAATATGAAGTTTCATTTTCTTAGCTGTTCTTTTATTCGTGATTATAATCAGTATTAAAGAAATTATTCCAAGAATCATTCCTAATGCAAATGGACCATAACTTCCTACAATAACAGCCACATGAATCATAAGCCAATAACTATCAAGAACTGGTACTAAATTTGCAATTTCAGGGTCCATCCAGTTCCAATGTGCAATCATTAATACCATTGAAGCAACAAATGAAGTTGCAGAAACTGTTAGTTTGGATTTTTTTCCAAAAGCCAAGCCCATTCCCATTGTAGCCCAAGCAACATAAATCATGGATTCGTAAGCATCACTCCATGGAGCATGACCTGAAATATACCATCTTGAAATCAATCCAAGTGTATGAACTACAAATAAAACTGAAATGCAAACGGTAAAGAAATTTATTACGTAGTTAAGAAACTTTTTTTCAAATAACATCTTAGCAATAAGTGTGAAAAACATTAGTAAGCCTGCTAATACATAATACCTGTATAGAGATTTAAAAATGTTATACTTATTGTAAATTATTTCTGCGTCAATCTTTTTTTTAGAAGGGATTATTGATGCTCCATATTTGTTTTGATATCCCTTCAAACTTTCTAGCAATCCATCGGCCTGAGTGTAATCGCCATTTAATTTACCTTGCCTCATAGAAGCGAAATATAATGGTAGAACATTGTTGACATACAAAGAATCTACACCCTGAAATTTAATTTGTGAAACTTCTTGTTGTGATACCCACTTGTTGTTTGAATCGTTTGGAACGGGAAATATCTTCAAAACTTTTCCTTCAAGTGCAGAATAAAATAAATTAACTTTTCTATCAGTTTCAATAAAATCTTTTTGAAATTGATTTGGGGTTGCAGCTTTATATGCTTGTTCTAAAACAGGAGCAAGCTTATAATTACCTTGAGTATCAAAAAAACTAGAGAAAGCAGCATATTTTTTATTTATTCCTACACCAACTATTTTTCTTAAACTGTCATTACCTCTTTTTAAATAAACAAATGGGGTGTTGTACCATAGCAATGGGTTTTGTGTAATTGAAAGTAAAACTTGATTTGCATCTAAGTTTTTGTACGAATCACTTTTACTTACTTTTCTAATAAGTTCAGAAGCAAATGTATTTGCTGGTTTCATTCTACCACCAGAGTCTTGAATAATCAACTTACCAAACTTCTCAGCTTGTTTTTTATCAAATGCTTGAGCAAGTATAAGAGAATCAGAATTAAAATTAGGTGTATTGTTGTTGTGCTGAGCTTGTGAAAAAGTAAATGAAAATAAAGTAACAATTACTAACGTAGCTTTTTTTAATCTTATTTCCTCAAGCATTTTTGCCAACTTTTTGAATCTAGTCTTTCCAAAAAACAAAAGACCTAGTAGTCCAATGTATAGAAGAAAGTATCCAATATACGTTACAATTGTTCCTGCAGAATCATTATTGACCGACAGAACAGTTCCTTTTTCGTCAGGGTCAAATGAAGCCTGAAAGAAGCGATAACCCTTGTAGTTCAGTATATGATTCATATAAATATCGTAGTCAAAAGTTGGTTGGTCCAAAACAGTCACTTTACTCATAAAACTACTATAACTTTTTTCTGTTCCAGGGTATTTATCAGCTATAAAATCATTTAGCTTTAAAGAAAAAGGCAATTTAACTTCTTTAGAACCATACTTTACATCAAACTGTAAATCTCCAATTTGTGTTCTTTTTGGTGGATTTATTGCACCTTTACCTCCAAGTACAGTGATATTTTCAGTAATTCCCTGTGTACTTATCGCTATAGTTAGGGCATCTTGCGTAGCGTTATCTTTGTCCTCTGCAGGAACAATTTGATAGTTACCTTTTATTAATGGATCGGGAAACACAAACTGCAGTCCAGCAATATTATAAAGAGTTCGAAGCTTTAAATTGTATTTTTTATTTGCCTCAATTACACCTTGCTCTTGACTTGCCATAACCAAAAAAGAACCCTCAAACGGAGAATCAATACTGTATTTTCCGTCTTCAAAATTTATGTTTATTGCGCCATCAGTTGGAAAATTTAACGAAAATAAAATATTGTGTATGCTAGCTACTTCTCCCTCTTTTAAGAAATGATTGTGCCTTGAACCATCACCAGACTCTACAATTTTTAAATAATTATCACCATTAGCATCTTCAACTAAGCCTTCTTCTGCACCTTTTATGTAATCGACATATTCAATATTAATTGGAATTCCATTAAAATCATGCCTCCAATGCGATTTTTTAAAATTATTTGTTTTTTCCGAAAAAATATAGCTTGATTCAAGTGGTTTTAATACACTTTGTCCATTACGTTCACCAATTACAGAAACTGACAAGTAAGTTTTTTCAGAAAGATATGTATCAGAGAATTCACCTTCTCTTATTGGCATGATTCCCTCATTACCTAAATATCTTGTAATACCAGCTCCCACAATAATTAAAATCCATGATATGTGTAGAAGAAGTATTGGCCATTTTTCTAAACGCAACAGCCTGTATTTTTTTATGTTTCCAACAAAATTAGCGGCAAGTAATATAATCATCAACTCAAACCACCAAGCATTATAGACCATGACTTTTGCAGTTGGAGTATCATGAGCGCTTTCAATAAAAGTCCCTATGCCCATTGCAAGTGAAAATAATATCAGCAATGCTGCAGTTGTGCGATTAGAGAATAGAATAGAAAGTAACTTATCAGCTACGTTCATAACAATTTTTTTACAAAATTAAGTAATAGAAATATAAAAGTTTAGTTAAAAAATGTTAATTTTTTTGCCAATTACTAGCGAAATCACACAATTGATTCTCCTTGTTTAAAGTTATATAAGTTTCCATTATTTTTTCAGACATCCAGTCATTTATAGTTTCTAACTGCTTTTCTTTCAAGGCTAGTTCTTTAATCTTTGAATAATCAGACTGGTAGTCGGCAACATGTTCATCAAATCGATTAGAAACCATAATTATTTTATATTTTTTATTTCCAGACCTATCCTCCTCTAAAATTGGCTGAGAAATTTGTTTGTCCTCCAGCTTTAAAATTTGATTATATAATTGTGGATCTAATTTAGTTAGTTCAAATCGAGTGTCACCTGTAGACGGATTGATTAATACACCTCCGTTTGCTCTGGTTAATTGATCATCAGAAAATTCAAGAGCTGCATCCTTAAAACTGATTTCGTTATCCTGAATTCTTTTTCTTAATAATTTTAACTTGTTCTGAGCATCACCAAGAGCGACGTTTGAGACAGTGGGAACTAACAAGACATGACGAACATCAATAAGTCTTCCCCTAATCTTGTCTACTGTGACAATATGCCACCCAAAATCAGTTTTAAATGGTTGTGAAATTTCTCCCTCTTGTAATCTGTAGGCCTGTTCCCTAAATTCTTTAACCATTTGAGGTCTCTTTCTATCAAGAGTGTATCTTCCTCCTCTTGATCTTGAGCCAGGGTCTTGAGAATATAAAATAGCTTTCGAGGAAAAAGATGAGCCATTTTCTAAAACATCATTTCTCATAGTTTCTAATTGCTCAACCACCCTTTTTTCTTCACTTATAGAAACTAAAGGTTCTACAACAATTTGAGAAACTTCTAACTCAGCCCCAAATATAGGTAAGTCATCAACAGGAATTTTTTCAAAAAAAGCTTTAACTTCTTCTGGTGTAACTTCGATGTCTTCAATGATTTTAGCCTGCATTTGTTGAGATAACTGTTGAATTCTATTTATCTCAAATAGTTCATTTCTAAAACTTTGTTCACTTGTTTTTTTATAATATTCAAGAACTTTTTCGACGGTTCCAAATCTAGAGACAAAATAATCAATTGTTTGCTCAACATAATTTTGAATGTTTTCACTATCAACTTCAATACTGTCTTGCTCAGCATGATGAGCGTAAAGTTTATCTTCCATAAGTTTTCCAAGCAAACTGCATCTAGTAATATCAGAAGTTAGAACGCCTTGTGATTCTAAATCAATGTAAGCTTTATCTATATCTGAATTGAGAATAACGTAATCACCTACCACTGCTGATACACCATCAATTTTGAGACGAACTTTGTTAGTATCCTGAGAAAAAATAGGATAAAATGAAAAAAACAGACATGGAATTATAATATATTTAATCATATATTTCAAAATTATTTTCAGCAATACCTTGTTTTAATATATCAGTTTTTAACTGTTTTTTCATTTCAAGTTTTCTTTTATTAAGCAAAATTTGTACCAAAGTTGGTTTAACGTAACTCATAGGAGCGTAATCATTTTTTCTAAGAATATCGCTAATATAAACTAAATACAAACTTTCTAAATCTTTGATTTCAAAAAAACTTTTTTTCCTTAAATATCTATTGTATTTAATTTTGTTCTCTATCTTAAACTTATTGAAAAACAATTCTGGTCTAAGCCATACTGAATCATTTATAAATGAACTTTTAAATTGTAATGAAATTGAATCTAGATAAATTTTGTCCTGAAAGTTTAGTCTTCTAAAAGACCTAACTATTTGGGTTTTATTGAAATTTTCAATTGGGAGTTCTATAAATCTCGCGAGTAATATATCCTGCCTCAGCCTAAATTTATTTTTATTTTCGTTATAATAACTTTGTAATTGGTCGTTAGATACAATTGTATCAACCCTTGTTTTTAACCATTCCTTTTCATAATTACTGATGTATAAATCTGATGCGTAAGACTTTACTAATAGATCAAGTTCATTTTGCTTAGAATTACTCAAATTAAAAATAGCTTTTTCATATAAAAGTTTTTTTGATGCCCAATTGTTAATTGCGTTGTTTACAGCTAACATACTATCATTTTGTGACATATTTTCATCCAAACTCTCTTGTATTTCAGAAAAAAAAAGAAAATTATCGTTTACCCTTGCTATGGGTTCTTCCTTCGAATTATTTTCAAGTTCACAAGATATAATCAATAGAATTAATATTATTTTACGCATTTCTAGCGAGAATAATTAGGAGCTTCTTTGGTAATTTGAA
>PKDV01000095.1 GCA_002862715.1 Flavobacteriaceae bacterium
AATTGATTAGCATAATCAATACAAATTTTATCTTTAAAAATATCATTCCAAATTACAGACAGATAATCTGCATAGTTATTCCAATCTAATTTAATATTTGAATAATTAAAGTTTAGTAATGTGATATGACTTTCAATTATATCAAATATCCGATTATTTGAAAATTTTTTAAAAACATTATTATTAGATGGCATATATTTTTTTTCATTAATTTTTAAATGATTTTCAGTTTTTAATTTTATTTTGGTAAATAATGAAAGAAGGAACAAATAAAGATTGTAAAAGTTATTATAGGATTCATGCAACCAGTCCTCATCATTCTTTTTAAGATTTTGGGTATTAAATTTTTTTGAATACAGTAATTGCATGACTTTTACTCTAATATGCCTTCGTGTAATCATTCTGCGTAAATTTGTACAAAACTAATTTAAAATCGTAACTATTTGTGATGTTTGATGCAATATTCTAAAAAACTATATTCGTAAAAAAAATTCTTGAAAGCACTAAAAAAACTTAATAATTACTTCCTAAAATATAAGTTTCTTTTACTAATTGGACTTTTTTTTACAGTATCATCAAGAGTTTTTGCTGTAATTGCACCTAGTCTTGTTGGAGATTCAATTACTCAAATTGAAAACTTCATTACTGAAAGTGATCTTGAGCTTGAACAAATAAAAAAAATATTAATTAAAAATATCTTACTAATCATTGGGGCCGCCATCACTTCTGGTTTTTTTACTTTTTTTATGCGTCAAACAATTATTAATGTCTCTAGAAATATCGAATTTGATTTGAAAAATTCAATATATAATCATTATCAAAAATTATCTGTAAACTTTTACAAAAAAAATAGAACCGGAGATTTAATGAGTAGAATTAGTGAAGATGTCTCAAAAGTTAGAATGTATGTAGGACCAGCATTAATGTATAGTATAAATACATTAACGCTTTTTATAATTGTCATTAGCTATATGTTTAGTGTTTCACCAAGACTTTCAGTCTATACTTTAGTTCCACTTCCATTTCTATCATTTATAATTTATAAACTCAGTAGAGCTATTCACGATAAAAGTTCAGAAGTTCAAAAAATTTTGGCTGGATTATCAACTTTTGCTCAAGAAACTTTTAGTGGAATTGGGATAATTAAATCATTTTCTGTGATAAAAAACAGAATAAAAAAAATGGAACTTATTTCCAGAGAAAGTAAAGATAAAAACATGTCTTTGGTCAGTGTTCAAGCATGGTTTTTTCCAATGATGATTTTATTAATAGGGGCTAGTAATATTCTTGTAATCTTTATTGGTGGAAAACAGTTTATAAATAATGAAATTGAGTTGGGCGTTTTAGCTGAATTTATTATATACGTTAATATGCTAACATGGCCGGTGGCGACTGTAGGTTGGATTACTTCAATTGTTCAACAAGCCGAAGCATCTCAAAAAAGAATAAACGAATTTTTAGACGAAAATCCACAAATAAGTGATTTTGGGAAAAAAGAACTTTTAACATCTGAATTTCCAATCGAATTTAAAAATGTTTCTTTGACTTACAATGATACCGGATTAAAAGCGCTAAATAACTTATCATTTAAAATTAAAAATGGAGAAACTTTAGCGTTGATGGGATATACTGGAAGTGGAAAAACAAGTGTCATAGATGTTCTTACAAAGACATATTTACCAACCAAAGGAGAAGTCTTAATTGGGAATCAACCTATCAAAAAAATTTCACAAAAATCGTTAAGAAATATTATGGGTATAGTTCCTCAAGAGCCCTTTCTATTTTCTGACTCAATTGAAAATAACATTAAATTTGGTAAAAACAACGCTAATAAAAAAGAAATTATTTCTAGCTGTAAATCGGCAAAAATTCATAAGGATATATTAAATTTTAAAAATGGCTATAAAACTGTTCTTGGAGAGAGAGGAATCACCATTTCAGGTGGACAAAAGCAGAGAGTATCAATAGCAAGGGCACTTATAAAAAATCCGAAAATTTTAATTTTGGATGATTGTTTGTCTTCTGTCGATACAAAAACTGAAGAGGCAATATTAAGTGAACTTAAAAAATTAAAAACTGGTATTTCTACAGTAATAATTTGTCATAGAATTTCCACTGCGAAAAATGCTGATAAAATATTAGTGCTTAATAAAGGTAAATTAGAACAAATTGGAACCCATAAAGAATTAATTTGTGTTGATGGATTTTACAAAAAAACATTTGAATTAGAACAAGCAAACTTAAACTGAAATTTAATTTATAAGATGGCAAAGACTGAATCAAACATGTTGGAACTTGGAACAAAAGCGCCAAACTTTCAATTAATAGATACCGTAACTAATAAAAGTGTTTCATATGCAAAAGCCAAAGGAAAATTTGGTACAGTTGTTATGTTCATATGTAATCATTGTCCATATGTAAAACATTTATTCAATGTTATAAATATTGTTTCAAAAGAATATCAAAATAAAGGAATTAATTTTGTTGCAATATCTAGTAATGATATTTTAAACTTTCCTGAAGATTCTCCAGAACTAATGAAAGAAACCGCAATAACTCAAAATTTTTCCTTTCCATATCTTTATGATGAATCTCAAGAAATAGCAAAAAAATATGACGCAGCATGTACACCAGATTTTTTTTTATTTAATAACAAAGACTTATTAGTTTACAGAGGACAAATTGATGAGTCAAGACCTGGAAATAATCTACCCAGTAACGGAGAGGATTTAAAAAATGCTATGGACTGTTTACTTTTAGGAACTAAAAATTACAAAAAACAAAAACCAAGTATTGGATGTAACATTAAGTGGAAAGAATAAAAACTAATTTGCTACTTTGCTCAAGAACATTATTCTATAAATCCTTAAATCATCTTCATCGAATTCATCTCCAAATTCATCAATTACTGATGACAAGTTATCATCTTCGGCATCTATGAAATATTCATAAAGATCATTTTGTTGGTCATCGTCAAATAGATTTTCAATTTCATACTGAATATTTAGCTTTGTCCCTGAGTATACTATAGTCTCTAATTCTTTTAAAAAATTTGAAAAATCTAAGCCTTTGGCGTTTGCAATATCTCTGAGGGGTAATTTTCGGTCAATGTTCTGAATTATATACAACTTTAAACTTGACTTTGCTCCGGTGCTTTTCACAATTAGCTCAGACGGTTTGACTATATCATTTTCTATTACGTATTTTTTTATTAATTCAACAAAAGGATAACCAAATTTTAATGCTTTACCTTCTCCCACTCCATTAATATTTTTTAATTCATCAATACTCTCAGGATATTTTAAAAGCATTTCATCAATTGAAACTTCCTGAAATACAGCATATGGAGGTACATTATTTTTTTTTGCTACCTCTTTTCTAAGATTTAATAAAATTTTTTTTAATTCTTTATCAAATACATCAATTGATTTAGATTTATTTATTAAAGTGTCTTTGTTGTCATAAGAGTGATTTTCAGTCATAAAAAAACTATTAGGCTTTGATATAAAATCATGTCCTAAGGGCATAATTTTTATTACACCGTATTGTTCAACTTCTTTTGATATTAATTTATTGATTATCATTTGACTTAGTAGTGACTCCCAAAACAACTTTGTTTTGTCTTTACCAAGTCCAAAAAACTTACTCTCATGAATTTTGTGTGCATTTAAGATTGTTGTCTTGTAACCACATAAAATTCCAATTAACTCCTTAATTCTATATTGTTGATTTGTTTCTAGAATTAATTTCAAAATTCTACTTACTTCATCTTTTGCTTGAATTTTAGGTTTCGGGTTTTTTGAATTATCATCCATTTTTGCTCCATCTCCATTAACTTCATCGTAATCCTCTCCAAAATAATGCAGAATAAACTTTCTTCTCGATCCAGATGTTTCAGCATATGCAACAATTTCATTTATTAAAGACTGTCCGACTTCTTTTTCAGACAAGGGTTTTCCAGAAATAAATTTTTCAAGTTTTTCAATATCATCATAAGAATAGAAAGCTAAGCAATGACCCTCACCTCCATCTCTACCGGCTCTACCGGTTTCTTGATAATAACTTTCTATACTTTTTGGAATGTCATGATGAATAACAAACCTAACATCCGGTTTATCTATTCCCATTCCAAAAGCAATTGTAGCAACAATTACTTCACAATCTTCATTTAAAAAAGAATCTTGATTTTTTGCACGTTGTTTAGAATCAAGTCCAGCGTGATATGGCAAAGCACGAATCTCATTCACTTGTAAAAACTGAGAAAGTTCTTCAACCTTTTTTCTGGACAAGCAGTACACAATACCAGATTTTGTTTCTTTACTCTTTATAAATGAAACTATGTCATACTCAACTTTTGAGGTTTTTTGTCTAACCTCATAAAATAAATTAGGTCTGTTAAAAGATGCTTTAAATATTTCTGGATTAACCATATTTAGGTTCTTTAATATATCATCTTGGACTTTTGGAGTTGCAGTAGCAGTAAGTGCGATAATTGAGATGTTATCACCAATCTTTTCAACTACTTGTCTCAAGTTCCGATACTCTGGTCTAAAATCATGTCCCCACTCTGAAATACAGTGAGCCTCATCAATAGCAAAAAAAGAAATCTTTGTATTTTTTAAAAAAGAAATATTTTCTTCTTTTACTAATGACTCAGGGGCAACATATAGTAATTTCGTTACGCCAGATGTTACATCTTTTTTTACATTGTTGATTTGGTTTTTAGTTAAAGAAGAGTTGAAAACATGAGCTATTCCATCGTACCTAGAAATCCCTCTAAGAGCGTCAACTTGATTCTTCATTAATGCAATTAATGGAGAAACAACAACTGCAATTCCATCAGAAATTAAGGCTGGCAACTGATAACACAAAGATTTTCCACCACCTGTCGGCATAATAACAAAAGTATTTTTGTTATTAAGTATACTTTTAACGATATGCTTCTGTAAACCACGAAATTTCTGAAATCCAAAAAATTTTTTTAGCTCTAATTCAAGATTGATATTATCATTAGAACCTGATGTATCATTTTTGGTTTTGTACATTTGTATACAATATACGCTAAACTTAAAAATTTATCAATAGCTTGTGAATAATTATAGTTCTATTTTAAGAACTGCAAATTTAGTTTTTGCAAACCAAGCCGAGGCAATAAATAACATGTCATCAATTCTTGATGATAATTTTTTATCTGCTGTTAAATTAATTAACAATTCAAATGGAAAATTAATTATAACTGGAATTGGAAAAAGTGCAATAATTGCAATGAAAATTAGTGCAACATTAAACTCTACAGGAACAAAGTCTGTATTTATTCATGCATCTGACGCTCTTCACGGAGACTCAGGAATTATAGACAAGAACGATGTAGTTTTATTTATCTCAAAAAGTGGTTCGACAACAGAAATTAGAAATCTTGTTGGGATAGTAAAAAGCAATGGCAATAAAACGATTGCATTAACATCAAACAAAAAATCCTTTTTATCTAATGAGGCAGATATAGTTTTAAATATTGACATAGAAAAAGAAGCTGACCCATATAATTTAGTACCAACGATAAGTACTACTACTCAATTGGTTTTAGGGGATACTATTGCAATATGTCTAATGAAACTCAATGAATTCAAGGAAAATGATTTTGCAAAATTTCACCCTAGTGGTAGTTTAGGTAAAATTTTGAGTTTGAAAATAAAACAACTTGTTTCAAATGACAAGAGACCAAATGTAAAAATTGATTCGAAAATTTCTGCTATTATTACTGAAATCACTACCAAATTAGTTGGTGCAACAGCTGTTATTGAGGACGAAAAAGTAATTGGTATTATAACAGATGGAGATATTAGAAGAATAATTGAAAAAAATAAAAATTTATCTAGCATAACAGCAAAAAATATAATGAATGCAAATCCGAAGAAAGTTCAGTGTAATATTCTTGCAAAACATGCTCTTGAAATTTTAAGAAATAATAATATCAATCAGATTATTGTTGAAGATAAAGAGAAATACATTGGAATAGTTCACATTCACGATATTTTAAAAGAAGGAATTTTATAATATGGATGAAAAAATAATGCCATTTTTAGAGCATTTGGAAGAACTTAGGTGGCATATTTTGAAAAGTTTAGGTTCGATATTAATAGCGGCAACAATTGCTTTTTTAGCAAAGGATTTGATTTTTGACAATATTTTATTTGGTCCAAAAAAACAAGATTTTTTTACATATAAATTGCTATGTAAAACTTCGACTTTTTTAGAATTGGGTGATACATTTTGTATTAAAGAACTTCCATTCAGAGTTCAAAGTAGAACTGTTTCTGGACAATTCTCTGCTCATATTTGGACATCAATAACTGCTGGATTTATTGTTGCATTTCCATATGTTCTTTATCAGCTTTGGCTGTTCATAAGTCCAGGGCTTGTGAAAAATGAACGAAAAAAAGCCAGAGGTTTCGTTGGAATCTCATCTTTTCTTTTTTTCGTTGGAGTGCTTTTTGGTTATTATGTAGTAACACCGCTATCAATTCGGTTTTTGGGATCATACACTGTAAGTTCTGAAGTTTTCAATGATTTTGACTTGAGTAGTTACATAGGTCTTGTAAGAGCTTCTGTTATATCCTCAGGCTTGATATTCGAGCTTCCAATTATAGTTTATTTTTTAACAAAAATTGGCCTTTTGACACCTGAATTTATGAGAAAATATCGAAAAATTTCTCTTGTAATTGTACTAACATTATCAGCAATAATAACTCCACCTGATATTGCAAGCCAAGTAATTGTAGCAATACCAATTATGATTTTGTATGAGCTAAGTATATTTATATCCAAAAAAGTAATAAAAAGTAATGATGATTCTTGATATAAAAAATATTACAAAAAATTATGGTAAAAAAATTGTTGTAGATAACGTTTCATTAAATGTTAAGCGAGGTGAAATTGTAGGGCTCCTCGGACCCAATGGAGCCGGTAAAACAACCTCTTTTTACATTATAGTAGGATTAATTAAGCCGAAAAGTGGTGATATTTATATTAACAAACAAAATATTACAAAATTCCCTATGTATAAGCGTTCACAAAATGGAATTGGTTATTTATCACAAGAAGCATCTGTTTTTAGAAAACTTACAGTTGAAGAAAATTTAAGGGGAGTTTTAGAACTTACAAAACTCACTAAAAAACAACAAAATAATAGAATGGAATCATTGCTGAATGAGTTTGGGTTAAGTAAAATAAGAAAAACTAGAGGGGATTTGTTATCTGGTGGGCAAAGGCGAAGAACCGAAATTGCACGTGCTTTAGCAACTGAGCCAAAATTTGTTTTGCTTGATGAACCTTTTGCAGGTGTTGATCCACTTGCGGTTGAAGACATTCAACAAATTATATCACAGCTTAAAGAAAAAAATATTGGAATTTTAATTACGGATCACAACGTACAAGAAACACTTGCTATTACAGATAGAACATATCTTATGTTTGAAGGAAAAATTCTTAAATCTGGGAAACCAAAAGAACTGGTGTCAGATGAAATTGTAAGAAAAGTTTATCTTGGCCAAAACTTTGAGCTAAGGCCAAAAAATTAAAGTTTTATTTTTTTGTTTAGCAAACTAACAATAGTGTAAATTATTATTATTAGTGAAATTGAGCTATTTCCGAAAAATAAAAAAACTGCCAATGAACTTAATAAATATATTTTTTTTAATTTATTGGTTCTAATATCTCTAAAATTTAAAAATTTTATTTTTGTGACCATGAGAAAACTAAATATAACAATCAAAAATAATTTTCCATAAAACCCAACACTAATTGGTAAATAATTTAGTCCAAGTATAAATAATGTTAGTGATGGTGTAGGAAGCCCTATAAAGTATCTGTTTTCTGAAGTTGTCTGAAATAGAGAGAGTCTCAAAATACCTAAAACGGTTGTTAAAAATCCAGTATATGCAACTAGTGAATATTCAATTGAAATATTATTTTTAATAAAATAAAAATTGAATATACCCGGTACTACACAGAACGAAATTGTATCTGAAAACGAATCAAGTTGTGAACCAATTTTTGAGTTAACTTTTAATAACCTTGCCAAAAATCCATCCAAGCTATCAAATAAAAAAGCTGCAACAATCAAAACTATCGTGAAATCATAATTATTATTGATTATACTTACAATTGCAAAACACCCAAATAAGGCATTGAGAATCGTAAAACTATTAACTATTATTTTCTTCATTTAATCAAAAAAAAGGTACATAAAATTATATTATATAATTTTTTTAAACTAATCTAACTTTTAAAATTAGATAGTATTGTTATTTTTGTTACTGCAGTACAAACAAGCTATGAAGATTTATACAAAAACTGGTGACAAGGGGAATACTTCTTTAATTGGAGGTGTAAGAGTTTCTAAAAGTGATTTGAGAATAGATTCGTATGGAACCATAGATGAACTTAACTCATGGATAGGTTTAATAATTGAATTCATACCTAATAAAAGAAAAAATGAACTAATTTTAATTCAAAACTCACTTTTTTCAGTTGGTGCCCAGTTAGCTTCAAAAAATAATGATACAATAAAACCATTCAAAAAAATTGACAAAAACAATATTACAAGTCTTGAAAAGTTGATAGACGATTATGAATCTTTTCTTCCAAAAATGACACATTTTATATTACCTGGTGGTTCAATCCCTTCTGCAAATACTCATGTTGCTAGATGCGTTTGCAGAAGAGCTGAAAGAATAATAGTACAATTAAATAAAGAAGATTTTGTTGATAAAGAAATCTTAATTTATTTAAATAGACTTTCAGATTACCTTTTCTGTTTAGCAAGAGCTTTCACCTATTGGGATAAAAGGGAAGAAAAAAAATGGATACCTAACAAATAATTTCTTGTTTAAGTCACATAAAAATTTATTTTTGCATTTTTAAAACACAACAATGTATTGGACTCTTGAACTTGCCTCTTATTTAAGCGATGCTCCATGGCCAGCCAATAAAGATGAATTGATTGACTATGCTATAAGAACTGGTTCTCCTTTAGAGGTTGTTGAAAACTTACAATCTATCGAAGATGAGGGAGAAATTTATGAATCGATTCAAGAAATATGGCCAGACTATCCTACTGATGAAGATTATCTTTGGAACGAAGATGAATATTAAGTTTTATAAGTAGTAGTCGTTTTTTCATTATTTTTGTTAACTCATTAATCAAATGGGTTTTCTTAATAATATTCTAAAAATATTCCTTGGAAATAAGTCTAAAAAAGACTTAAAAAGTTTGTATCCAATTGTAAGCAAAATTAATTCTTACAGTGAATCTTACAATAAAATTTCAAATGATGAGTTAAGACAAAAAACTAGGTCATTTAAACTGGCCATATCAAAAATAAAAGACCCATTTATTGAAAAAATTGGTTTGTTAAAAAATCAAATTAGTTCTATTGACGATATTGATGAAAAAGAAAAAATCTATTTAGAAATTGATAATTTTAACAATGTAATCCATGAAAAAATCAACTCCTATCTTGATGAAATTTTGCCAGAAGCATTTGCTGTAGTAAAAGAAACTGCCAAACGTTTCAAAGAAAATGAAAAAATTGAAGTAGAAGCTTCTCCATTTGATATAGAGTTATCATCAACAAAAAACTATATAAAAATCAATGGAAACAAAGCAATATGGTCTAACTCTTGGGATGCTGCTGGAAAGTCCATAAAATGGGATATGGTTCATTACGATGTTCAATTAATTGGAGGAATCGTAATGCATCAAGGCAAAATTGCAGAAATGCAAACTGGTGAAGGAAAAACACTTGCAGCTACCTTACCAGTTTACTTAAATTCTCTTTCAGGAAATGGAGTTCATCTTGTTACAGTAAATGATTATCTAGCCAAAAGGGACAGTGCATGGATGGGACCAATTTTTGAATTTCACGGACTCTCAGTTGATTGTATAGATTATCACAAACCTAACTCTGAAAGTCGACGTGAAGCATATCTAGCTGATATCACGTATGGTACTAATAATGAATTTGGATTTGATTACTTGAGAGATAATATGGCTCATTCTATTAAAGACTTAGTTCAAAGAAAACACAATTTTGCAATTGTTGATGAAGTAGATTCAGTTCTAATTGATGATGCTAGAACACCACTAATTATTTCAGGTCAAGTTCCAGATGGTGACAAACATGAATTTAAAATATTAAAACCTCAAATTTCTGAATTAGTAACTAGACAAAAACAAAAATTAACTAATACACTTTCAATAGCAAAAAAACTTATAAGCGAAGGAAATAATGATGAAGGTGGAGTTGAATTGCTCAGAGCTTATCGAGGATTACCAAAAAGTAAAGCCTTAATTAAATTTTTGAGTCAAGAGGGTGTAAGACAGATTTTACAAAAAACTGAGTCGTACTACATGCAAGATAATAATAAAGAAATGCCAAAAATCGACTCAGAATTATTTTTTGTAATTGATGAAAAAAATAATCAGATTGAACTTACTGATAAGGGAGTTGAAAATTTATCCACACAAGGTAAAGACGAAAACTTTTTTGTTTTACCTGACTTATCAAGCGAAATTGCAATAATTGAAAAACTCAACTTAAAATTCGAAGAAGAAACTATAAAAAAGGAAAGGTTGCTAAAAGAATTTGGAATAAAAAGTGAGCGAATTCATAGCATGACCCAACTGTTAAAAGCTTACACATTATTTGAAAAAGATGTCTCATATGTAGTAGTGGATAACCAAGTTAAAATTGTTGATGAACAAACGGGAAGAATCATGGAAGGCAGAAGATACTCAGACGGTTTGCACCAGGCTATTGAAGCCAAAGAAAATGTAAAAATTGAAGCTGCCACACAAACATTTGCAACTATTACTCTTCAAAATTATTTTAGAATGTATGAAAAGTTAAGTGGAATGACTGGAACTGCCATTACAGAATCAGGTGAGTTTTGGGAAATTTACAAGTTGGATGTTGTTGAAATCCCCACAAATAAATCCATTTCAAGAAATGATGAAAACGATTTAGTTTACAAAACTAAGAGAGAAAAATATAATGCTGTTATCAATTATGTAGAATCTTTGTCAAATATGGGCAGACCAGTTTTAATTGGCACAACTTCAGTTGAAATTTCAGAGCTTCTAAGTAGAATGTTAGACAGAAAAAAAATAAATCACAACGTTCTTAATGCTAAACTTCATAAAAAAGAAGCTGATGTCGTAGCAGAAGCTGGAAAAGCTGGAATTGTAACTATTGCAACAAATATGGCTGGAAGGGGTACTGACATTAAAATTAATGATATTGTTAAAAATAATGGAGGTCTAGCAATAATCGGTACCGAAAGACATGACTCGAGAAGAGTTGATAGACAATTGCGTGGAAGATCTGGCAGACAAGGAGACCCAGGAAGTTCGCAGTTTTATGTTTCATTAGAAGATAATTTAATGCGTTTATTTGGCTCTGAAAGAATGGCTAAGTTAATGGATAGAATGGGTCTAAAGGAAGGAGAGGTAATACAACACTCAATGATTACAAAATCTATTGAGAGAGCCCAAAAAAAGGTTGAAGAAAATAACTTTGGAATTCGAAAAAGATTATTAGAATACGACGATGTTATGAATTCACAAAGAGAAGTTATTTACAAAAGAAGATTTAATGCATTATTTGGTGAAAGATTACAAGTTGATATAGCCAATATGCTTTATGACACTTGTAGTAGTATATGTGAAACGTATTTAGTTAATAAGGACTTTAAACAGTTTGAATTCGAACTAATTAAAGTTTTTTCATTTACTAGTCCTGTAAATCAAGAAGAATTTAATAATTCGAATATTGATGAACTAACTGCTAAATTATATAAATTGTCTCTTGAACATTACAAAACAAAAACCATAACAAATAGCGAAATAGTTTTTCCAGTTGTTAGAGATGTATATCAAAATCCATCAAATAAATTTTTAAGAATAATTGTTCCATTTACTGATGGTGTGAAAACAATAAATGTTGTGAGCAACCTGAAGGATGCATATGAAAGCAAAGGTGAAACATTAATTAGAGATTTTGAAAAAAATATAAGTCTAGCAATAATTGATGAATCATGGAAAGAACACTTAAGAAAAATGGATGAATTAAAACAATCAGTTCAACTAGCTGTTCATGAGCAAAAAGACCCACTATTAATATATAAATTTGAATCTTTCGAACTATTTAATTCATTTGTTGATAAAGTGAATAAAGAAATAATTTCATTTTTATTTAAAGGTGAACTTCCGTCAAAAGATTCCTCAAATATAAGAGAAGCAAAAAATTTAAAAACTAACGATAAAATAAATACATCCAAAGAAGAAGTTTTAAATCAAGATCAACTGGCTATGAGAAGAGCTACGCAGCAAAATCAAGGCCATTTACCAAAAGCTGAAACAATTGTAAGACAACAGCCTAAAATTGGCCGAAATCAAAAAGTTTTGATCAAAAATATTTCTAATGGAGAAGAAAAAGAATTAAAATTTAAACAAGCTGAAGTTTTAATAAAAAAAGGTGAATGGGTTTTAATAAAACAGCAACTTTAAATGTTTGCTTTAATAGGCCCCGTACCTCCTTTTAAGGGTGGAATTTCCGATACTAATCACTCGTTCGTTAAGACTTTAATCAATAACAAACAAAGTGTTACAGTTTTTTCATTTAAAGTTTTATATCCAAAACTATTATTTCCAGGAAAAAACCAAAAAATAAAAAAAAGCAAAATCTTGGATTATAAATGTAATTATACAATTAATACATTAAATCCCATTTCATGGATTAAAACTGCAAATATGGCTAATCAAGTTTCACCAAAATATGTAATTTTTAGATATTGGACCCCATGGCTATCCATATGTTATTTTATTATTTCACTGTTTATTAAAAAAAATAAAATATTTTGGATTGACAATGACAAACCTCACGAAAGATTTTTTTTTAATGATTTTTTTTTAAAAATTCTTATTTC
>PKDV01000081.1 GCA_002862715.1 Flavobacteriaceae bacterium
GTTTTTGTTGAACCACTGTCTACTATCAGTTTCATTTAAATTAGGCTTACTTTCTTCGCTAAGTCTAACAATTTATATGAGTATCCTGCTTCATTATCATACCATGATATAATTTTAAAAAACTTATCATTGAGCTCTATTCCAGCTCCTTTGTCTACAATTGAAGTTCTTGAATCTCCAATAAAGTCTTGAGAAACAATTGGTTCTTCAGAATATCCTAATATGCCTTTAAGGTATGTATTAGACGCTTTTTGGTATGTATCCATAATTTCATTGTAAGATGTACTTGATTTTAACTTGACTGTTAAGTCAACCACAGAAACGTCTGCTGTTGGTACTCTAAAAGCCATACCTGTAATTTTTCCAACTAGCTGAGGAATAACTTTTGTAACAGCTTTTGCAGCACCAGTTGATGCAGGAATAATATTGAGCATTGATGAACGACCACCTCTGTAATCTTTTTTTGAAGGCCCATCAACTGTCATTTGGGTAGCTGTTACAGCATGAACAGTTGTCATCAGGGCTTCCTCAACACCATAATTATCGTTTAATACTTTTACAAGCGGGGCTAAACAATTTGTTGTACAGGAAGCATTTGAAACAATATTATCAGTTGATTTGATTAAATCACAATTTACACCAATAACGAACATAGGTGCGTCTTTTGATGGAGCTGAAATTACTACTTTCTTAGCTCCACCATAAATATGTAATTGAGCTGTTTCAAGTGTAGTGAATATGCCAGTACATTCAGCAACAATATTAGCGTTTACTTTATCCCATTGAATATTTTCAGGATTTTTTTCAGAGGTTATTCTAATTTTATTTCCATTAACAAACAAATCATTACCCACTACTTTCACATCAGCATTAATTTTACCATGAACAGAGTCATATTTTAATAAATATTCCATATGTTCAACATCAAGTAAATCATTAATTGCTACTATTTCTACATCATCTCTTTGCAGTGATGCACGAAGAACCATTCTTCCAATTCTTCCAAAGCCGTTAATTCCAATTTTAATTTTTTTCATATCAATAAATTATAGTCTAAGTATGTTAGAAAGACGATACATTTCAGGGTTAATTGATGTTTCACCTTTAATTGCTTTTCTTAAAGGAGTTAGTGCCATTTTTCCGTCGATAATTCCTACCATTTGAGAAGAAACTCCTGATGCTATAGTTTCAACAGCTTTTAATCCTAACCTTGAGGCTAAGACTCTATCAAAACATGTTGGTGACCCTCCCCTTTGCATATGACCTAAAACCGAAACTCTAACCTCATAATCAGGAAGATTTTCTTCAACGTATTGCGCTAGCTCAAACACATTTTTTCCAATTTTATCTCCCTCAGCAACAACAACGATGCTGGAAAGCCTCCCAGATTTTTTTGATCTTTTTAGCGATTTTAAAAGTTTATCTAATCCTTTATCTTTTTCAGGAATTAATATCTCACTTGCACCAATCCCAATCCCAGTGTTTAGAGCAATATGGCCAGCATCCTTACCCATTACCTCAACAAAAAATAATCTGTTATGAGATATTGCTGTATCTCTAATTTTATCAATTGCCTCAACAACAGTATTTAATGCCGTGTCATACCCCACAGTTGAATCTGTTCCAAAAATATCATTATCAATTGTTCCTGGGATACCTACTACTGAAACACCAAATTCCTTTTCAAAAATATAGCCACCAGTAAAACTTCCATCTCCACCAATTACAATCAAATTATTTATTTCTTGATTTTTTAATGTTTCATGTGCTTTTAATCTACCTTCCTTTGTCATGAATTCTTTAGAACGTGCTGATTTTAAAATTGTTCCACCTTTATTTAAAATATTTTTTACTGATCTTGTTCCAAGTGGTTTTATTTTACCTTCAATCAGCCCTTGATATCCTCTACTTACTCCAAAACATTGAATACCATAATGAGAACAGGAACGCGCGACAGATCTTATTGCTGCATTCATTCCTGGAGCGTCGCCTCCAGAAGTTAAAACAGCAAGTTTAGAAATCTTAATGTTTATATTGTTATTTTCTATTATCATAAAATAGCTTTAACAAATTAACGAAAAACAAACTTTAAATAAAATTTAGTTGTTGTTAAATATTTTATCAATTAAATTTTTTAAACTATTAAAAGTAACTTGATATGTAAAACCTATGCCTTGAGTGTATCCTAATTCATCTCCAAAATATTGAAATTCGTTTTCGCGATTAAAAATACGTGCTTTAAAATCTCCTGTATTATTTAATAAAAATTCAATTTTTACATCACCAATAATAACAGTTTCATCTTCGCTTCCTACTGGAACACCAAGCTTGCCATCAATCAAAATCCTTTCATTAATGTTAGTGGAAAGTGTTAAACCAAGTCTATCTCTATTTTTTAATGAAACCCCTGCATTTCTATCACCCTGCAGGTAATTTAGTCCAAAATTAACTCTATCATTTTCACTTTTAAAAATATTTTCAAATATACTCGAGGCTTTTTGAAAAAGATTGTTCGATAATGCTTGATTAGAAATTGCATTAACAGAAACATCATTAATAAATGCACCTTGTGATAAAAGTGAAATCGCCTGTAATTGTCTTCTTTCCTGGTCGTTAAGTTTATAATTAAGCTCATTTTTAACAACAGCTGAAGTATTCGGAAAGTTAATTTCAAATGTTGGAGTTTCTGGGTTAATTAAATTACCAAACAAACTTACAGTTACTTCGGTTGGAATTTTGTCATTTGCATTGTTACCATCAATTAAAATTGATGGATTTGCACCGCCAGGAACATTATAAACAGCTTGCATATTTATTTGAGCATTTTTGGGATTACCATTCCATATTATTGTTCCCCCAGGGATTAATTCAAATTTTTTATCAATTAAACCTAAATTTTTAAAGTTATATGTACCCTTTTCAGCAACAAAATCACCCCAAATTTCAAATGATCCAGAAGTATCAATTTCAAATAATATAGATCCATTTCCAACTCCATTAATAAAACTATTTGTTTTAGAATCTAAAACAATTTCAATTTCGGCATTAGGATTAATATCAAGATTAAAATTCATTTGTAATCCTTTTACTTTTTCTAATTGATTTGATGTATTATTTGAAACAGAATTTTTATTTTGAAAATTTATAAATGAAACATCTCCAATATTTTTACTGTAGTTTATTGGAATGTAAATTTTTGTATTTTTTGATGTTATGCCATCTAAATCAATTTTTAAATCTGATAATTGGCCAAATAATTTAACATCTCCATCAAAAAATGCATTCCCATAATATGAAGCATTCTGAGTTTTATTTGTACTTAAAATATTCAAATTTTTAGATTCTACGGAAATATTCATTGACCAATCTTTAAATGAATTATGATTTAGTTCTCCTTTTATTTTTCCATATCCCAAATACTTGGATGATGACATAGTTGTTTCAGAAAATTTAATTTCAGAATTATTAAACATGAAGGAAATATTATCCTCTAATAAATAGTTGGTATTTAAATATTTCACACCAATGTTAAGATTATCAACAATCAACTCACCATCAGCAATTAAATTATTTTTATTGTTTGAAAAATTAATCATCCCTGTGGCGTTACCATAAAATGGATTAAAAATATTATTTGTAAATCCATTTAAAATAGATAAATCATAATTATTAAAATATGTATCAACACTAAAATTGTAGCCTTTTTTATCAAAACCAAAATCTCCAATTCCATATAAAAAATCTATATTGTCTTTTTTTAACTCAAAATTAATTTTGTAATTATTTAAACCTGTATCAGATTTTAAAAAAATTAATGCATTTCCTAGTTTAACTTCGTTTAAATGAAGGTTTGAGATTTCAAGACTTGAATTTCCACTAAAATTATCATTTGACTGATTTAGGGTCACATTTCCATCAATTAATGCTTCCCATTTATTTTTTTCGTTCTGTGTAAAGTCATTCAAAAATATATTTTCAAAATCAATATCAAGTTCTGTCGACTCAGATTCTCTTAGAAATTTATTTATATGCAGAAATGATTTTTTGTTATTAATTGAAAAATTTGAAATGTCAAAATTTTGATTTTTAGACATTATTATCTTTGGATTATTGCTTATCAGTTCCCATTTTTTGTTATTAATGAATATTTCACTTTTTTCAAACTGAACTTCATAATTATACTCATCGTTAATTAAAAAAATATTATTAAACTGATTTAAATTATCTGCTTCGTCATAGAAAGTTAAACCTCCTTTAAACTTGCTGTTGATGAAACCACCAGTGTAATTAATTTTATTGAAATTATATTTTTTAGATGCTAGTGATTTTAGTTTTAATTCTGCTTCATTTTCATTATTTGAATCGTACTCGAAACTTAAATCATTGAAATAAAAATCATTAATTTTTATCATTGGTGATTCTATTTTCAATTTTAGTTCATTTATTTTAGAGTCAATATTACCACTTATGAAAGTATTGTTGTCAATAGAAAATTTCATTTTAGATAATGCCGAGGTAATTTTATTTTTCAAATTAAAATTAAAAGATAAACTTTGGTTATTTGAGGTTTCTTCATTTTTATAATTTTTAAAGTTTGTTCCAACAATATTCTTGATTGTTTTAAAGAAATTACTTGGTTGAAATTTTCCTACTAACAATCCACTAATTATATCTTCAGAATTTATATTTATGATTCTTTCATTTTTTAACAACCTAGATTGAGCACTAAATGATGAAAAATTAAATGTGTTATTATTTGTAACAAGTTTTCCATTTTTAATGTATAAATCGCCAATAATGTCATCTAAATTACTGCCTTTCATTGCTATTTCAATCTCACCTGAAAAATCCCCTTGTAAATTATTTGAAATCCAATCTAATTTTTCTAAACTTATTTTTTTAATATCACTTGAAATTGAAAAGTCCCTAATTTTATCACTGTAATTAATCATACCTACTAAATCAAGTTTTACAGATTTGTCAATTACTGACAGGGAGCCATTAAATACTTTATTATTAATATTACCTGACAGTTCTATTTTTTCATAAAAATTACTTCGATAATTTGTATTAAAAAGTTTACCTGAAACCTTTAATTCTTCATTCAACTTAGTGTAAGGTGAATTAAGGTTAATTTCTAATCCTGTAAAGCCCAAATTGTTAGAAAGAATCAGATTTCCTAAATCAAATTTTTCAGAACTAACTTTAATATCAAAACCATTTTTCTTTTTGCCGTAAAAAACTGCTTTAGCAGATAAACTTCCTAATGAAGAAAGAAGATTTCCTCGTGTTACCAACCTTCCATTATTATACTTTAAACGTGTGTCAAAATTTATTTTATTTAGATTTTTAAAATATTTATTAATGTTTTCTTCTGCAAAGAGATTTATTTTTTTTCCTGAAGTCTCAATCTTAACACCTAAATCAACATCTATTTTGTTTTTATCAAGTATATTTTTTACGAGTCCATAAGATGACAAAGAAAATTCATCAGATTTTATTATTAAGTCATTGATTTCTAATTTTTTCAAATCCCCATTAATTCTAAATTTTAGCCGATTGTCATCATATGGCCATTTAGGAATTATGGATTTGACAGTATTTTTTGATATTTTCGATTCAATTAAATTAATATCAAAATAATTTTTATTAAGTTCTGTACTTGGGTTTAATAAACCAATATCTAATATCAAATCCCCACCTAAGAATTTAACTTGTGTTTGAGAGAGTTTAAGCAAATTGTCTGCATATGAGATATTTGAATTAATGATAAATCTTTTTATTTTGAAAAAATCGTTATTAATTGTCGAACTAATTTTAAAATCAAAATTGCCATTATGAATTTTTAAGTCTTCAAAAACTATATCTTCTAATGAGATATTTTTAATTTCATTTAAAGAAATTTTTAAATCTTTAAATTTAATATTGTTCGATTTTAATTTTAATGATTTATTATCCCCGCTTTTAACTACTTGGTTAAAAAATATATCAAAATCCGAGTAATTGTTTTTTAATAAATCATAATTAATTATGAAATCTTCTACAACAACATTGTTAAATGTATTATTGTCTAATAAATAATCAAGTGTTTTAAATTTTAGTAACCCAAGATACAATAGCGTATCATTTTCATTGTTTGAAATTATTATATCATTTATACTTGAATTTCCAAAGGGTTGTATTTTAATTTTAGTTAGATTAAGATTACTATCAAACTTTTCACTAAAACCATCAATAATTTTTTTAGTTACAAACGTTTGAAATGGTGATAGAAACAAAAGAATAAAGGAAAATAAAAAAAAGATTGTGAGAAATAGACTCAGGCGTATAATATTTTTTTTATAAACTATCTTTTTTTTCAATGTATTAATTTTACATTATAAATTTACTTTAATTGGCTACAACAATTTTAGGTATTGAAAGTTCCTGCGATGAAACTGCTGCAGCTGTTTTAGTTGATGGCAAATTACATGCCAATATAATTTACCAACAAACAGAACACAAAAAACATGGAGGGGTAATACCTGAAGTTGCATCTAGGTCACATATTAATAGAATTGTAAATGTTGTTAATAAAGCACTTACAAAAGCAAATATCGATAAAAAACAATTAGATGCAGTAGCATATACACAAGGACCAGGTTTATTGGGTTCTTTAATGGTTGGAAGCTCATTTGCTAAATCCATTTCATATTCTTTAAATATTCCAGTTATTCCAGTAAATCATATGCAAGCACATTTACTAGTTCACTTTATTGATGATGGTTTTAAAAAACCGGAATTTCCATTCTTGGGTCTAAATATTTCCGGAGGTCACACACAACTAGTAAAAGTTAATACATTTTTTGATTTTGAAATAATTGGTCAAACTCTGGATGATGCAGTAGGAGAAGCCTACGACAAAATTGGTAAAATGTTTGGTCTTGAATATCCTGCAGGTCCAATAATAGATAAATTTTCATCTAAAGGAAATCGAGTCTTTAATTTCACAAAACCTAAGGTCAAAGGTCTAGATTTTAGTTTTAGTGGTCTAAAGACTAATGTACTCTATTTTTTGCGTAAAGAACAAGAAAAAAATAAAAATTTCATTAGGGAAAATATTTTTGATTTATGTTGTTCATGCCAAACAACCATAAACGAAATTTTAATAGAAAAGTTAGAGAAAGCCATTAATTTAACTTCGCTTAATAATGTAGTTCTTGGAGGGGGTGTTTCAGCTAATAAAGGACTTAGAAAAGATTTAAATGGCTTAAATGCAAAAGTTTTTTTACCAAAAATTAGCTACGCTACAGACAATGCTGCCATGATTGCGCTTGTAGGTTTTTTAAAATATAAAAATGGATTTTTTGGATCATTAACAGATGAGCCAATAGCTAATATGAAAATTTAATGGAACATTATTACGCACCCCAAATAACAGATAAAAATCAATTATTTGAATTAAACGAGGAAGAAAGCTATCACATTGTTAATGTAATGAGATATAAAATTGGTAGTAATTTAAAAATTGTCGATGGAAAAGGGAGTAATTATACAGTAGAATTATATCAAATAAAAAACAGAACGTGTATAGTAAATATTATTAAAAAATTTACAGCAAAACCACAAAAACCATTTATTCATATAGCAATTTCACCAACCAGAAAAAATGATAGATTTGAATGGTTTTTAGAGAAATCAACAGAACTTGGAGTATCTAGAATCACACCGATAATTTGCGATAGAACCATACGAAAAAAAATAAAATACGAAAGAGCTAAAAAAATAATTATTTCTAGTTTTAAACAATCAAAAAGAAAATTTATCCCATTAATCGATGATATCACAAATTTGAAAGAAGTTAGAATTAAAAGTTCAAATAGTTATATTGCGTGTTGTCAAAATATATTAAAAATCAATTTAGATATAATACCTAAAAACAAAAAATATTACCAGTTCTTTATTGGTCCTGAAGGAGATTTTACTGAAAGTGAATTAAATTGGGCATTAACAAATGATATCAAACCGTTATCATTGGGAGAAAATAGATTGAGAACTGAAACCGCTGGAATAATGGTTGCCAATTTTATAAATTTAGTTAATAATTAATTAGTTAATTTTATAAAAATGAACTCTAATAAATTAGTCTATTCAATTGTAAAATCTTTTTTAATAATTGCAGGCTTAGTTGCATTGTTTAATTTAATAATTATTTCAAAACCGCTTATTGGATATATTTCTTTATCAATTGTTGTTTCGCTGATTGGAAGACCCATAAAGAACTTGCTTGTTAATAAAGTTAAGATGAACCATCTTTTTTCAACTATTATTACTTTATTTCTTCTTATTACTGTTTTTTTTATAATTGGTTCGTTAATTTTTCCAGTCTTAGCCACGCAAGCTCAGAATTTGTCTCTTTTACAAATTGATGATTTAGAAAAAAAAATAATATTATTGGTTAAAGAGCTTGATATGTTTTTTAGTACATACGATATAAATTTATCAAACGAAATTTCTAGTATTTTAAAAAGTTTCGACTTTTCATTTTTAACGGATTTTTTAAATGGGTTTTTATCATTTTTAGGTGATTCTACAATCACACTTTTTTCTGTAACTTTTATTAGTTTTTTTCTATTAAAAGACAGCTCTTTACTTCTACGCGTTATTACTATAATTTCACCTGAAACCAAAAAATTAAAAGTCAAAAACTCATTTGAAAAAATCGTTATTTTACTTTCTCGGTATTTTAATGGATTGTTATTGCAAATAACAATTTTATTTATTTTTTACTCCCTAATATTACTAATTTTTGGAGTTAAAAATGCTTTTACTATTGCGTTGATTTGTGCATTATTAAATATAATTCCATATTTGGGACCACTTATAGGCGGGTTTTTAATTACCTTTCTTACTCTCACTTCTAATCTTGGTTTAGATATTGGCTCATCTGTTTTACTTAAAACTTTAGGTGTGTTTGTAGGCTTTTGCATTGGACAGCTAATTGATAATTTTATTTCACAACCATATATATTTTCAAAAAGTGTAAAATCCCATCCCTTGGAAATATTTATTATAATTATACTTGCGGGTTTAATTGCTGGTGCACTAGGAATGTTGATTGCAGTACCAATTTACACTGTAATTAAGGTTGTTCTTTCCGAATTTTTTGGTGATATTAGATTTGTAAAGGAACTAACAAAAAATATTTAATTATGAAATTAGTTAATACTGAAACAATTGCTGGAAAAACTATTGTTGATTCTCTTGGAATAGCAAGAGGCAGTACGGTTAGATCTAGAAACGCAGTTCGTGATATACTTGCATCTCTAAAAAATATTATTGGCGGTGAAGTTGAGGAATATACAAAGCTTCAAGCAGATGCTCGTGAACAGGCTATTGTAAGAATGATTGATGATGCAAAAAAAATGGGTGCTGACGCTGTAGTTAATGTAAGATTTACAACTTCTGTTGTAGCTCAAGGAGCCTCTGAGATTTTAGCCTCAGGAACTGCGGTTAAAATCAAATAGATGCAGAAAATAATCTTAGTCGCATTGCTTATTTGTGTGGTTTATGTCATAATTAATAGAATTTCTAGCAAAACAAAAGAAGATTTTGACAAGAGAGATAATTAGTTGTCAGATTAATTTTATAAATGTATTTTTGGCCTCACTTAAAATGGAGAGGTGCCAGAGTGGTAATGGAGCAGATTGCTAATCTGTCAACGCGAAAGTGTTGCCAGGGTTCGAATCCCTGTCTCTCCGCATTGGTCGCGTAGCTCAGCTGGATAGAGCATCTGCCTTCTAAGCAGACGGTCGAAGGTTCGAATCCTTCCGCGATCACGTAATTATACCCAAAAATAAATTTTGGGATGTTTTTATTAATTTTTAATTATTTTTCTCAGAACGATTTCATTATTAACACTGTTGTGAAACTTAACAATCCTGATATTTTTAAAGAAAGAGTTGTATATAGCATATGGCCTATCAGTAGACAAGATTATAAAAAAACTATTATGGGATATGCAGCAAAAACAGAAAGGTATAATTACATCGAGTGGATTAAAATGAATTCGGGTGATATAGTTGGAAAAGAATTTTTTGATAGGAAGAAAGATCCTTACGAAACTATAAATTTAGTTGAGGATGGTCAATACACTGAAACTATAGCTTTTCTTGCGGAAAAACTTTCTGCTAGGATAAATAATACAGATCATAATCACGCATTTAAAAAAATTGATTGAGTAATTAAAAGAATCCAGAAAAAATTCAAGGCATTAATTATTTTAAAATATTTGATTTATTTTCATTGTTTTCTGGATACTCTACTCTTAACTGGAAACTACTGACTAATTTATCTGTAATTACTTTTTTTACGATTTGAATATCTTTTAAAGTTATAGTTGCGTCGATAAATTGATTTTCCTCCATTAGTCTTGAAGTTACCTTATCGACTAACTGCTTTATATTTTCGAGATTTGGAGTTTTGAGGCTTTTACTTGCTGCTTCAACACCGTCAGCAATCATAACTATTGATGTTTCTTTACTATGTGGCTTAGGGCCAGGATATTTGAAAGTTTCGATTTTTACATTTTTATTAATCAATGACTGTTTATGAAAAAAGTAAAGTACAGTTGTAGTTCCGTGATGACTTTTAATAAAATCAATTATTCTTTCTGGAAGATTAAATTTCTTTGCTAATAATACTCCATTTTTGACATGCTCTATTATTATATCTTTGCTTTCAACTGGTTTTAAACCATCGTGTGGATTATAATTAGATTGATTTTCACTAAAAAAAACAGGATTTTTAATTTTTCCAATATCGTGGTAGAGTGCTCCTACTCGAGTCAATAATGTGTTAGCCCCAACCGCATTTGCTGCTGTTTCAGCTAAATTTGCTACTTGAAGAGAGTGATGAAATGTTCCTGGTGCTTTGTTTTCAAGTTCTCTTAAAATTTTATTATTCGTGTCTGTAAGTTCCAATAGTGAAGCGTCTGAAACCAATCCAAATAATTTTTCAAAGATGTATGTTAATGGTTGAACAAATAAAGTTGCAAAACAATTTAGTGTAAACATTAACAAAATCTGCAAATTGAAATTTGTAAAATTTCCGTCACTTATTAATACAAATGCGAGATATGAAAAAATATACAGCAGATATATTATTCCAACTGAAGTAAATAGTTTTGCTCTTCTATACAAATCATCACTCGTTAGTGATGCAAAAATCCCAGTGACCATGTTTAAATAAATAAACTCGTGAGAGTTTGTAACCATAAATGATATTATCAATAATGTTATAATTATAGAAACAAAAGCAACAATTTTGTCAAAAAAGCTTTTTATTATTAATGGTAATATGCATAAAGGAATTGCATATACATATTGAATATTAAGGCCATTTATAAATTTTGTAAGTAATATTATTAGTAGAGACAATATAAATATGAACGCTAACCTCTTATTGTTATTAAAAACTTTAAACCTTAATCTTTTTAAAAACAAAAAACTTAACAGTATAGGTATAGAAACTAAAATAGTGTAACCAAAGATTATTAGTGGTTTATTTGAATTATTCCATGTTCTTGACGCATACTCTAACTTCAATTGATTAAGCATATTAAGCTTATCTTCTTTAACAATTTCCCCCTCTGCAATAATTCTTGTGCCTTTACTTATAAAATCTTTAACTGGATTGATTTTTTTAATGGCGTCCTCAAGCATACTGTTAGTTAATTTTTCGTCAATAAATATGTTAGGTTTTATTAAAGATTTAATAAAAATAATTTCATCATAAGTGAAGGAACTGTTTATTTGCAAAAAATTGTCTATTGTTTTTCTAGCTTCAGTTGTACTGTAGAAGCTATTAACATCAACTTCTTTTTCATTTGTTTCGGTAAAAAATTTGTATGACTCATTTTGATTAATAAATTTATTATCAATTATTCCAATTTCAAATAATTCACCGATTTGTATTCGTACAGTAACAATACTGGAATTTAAATTTACGTTAGATGAATATTTACTAAAATAGTTATCGAAATTCTCAATAGAAAGATTATAAATGTCATTTTCCCTTAGAAGAAATTTTGTAGAATTTTTCTTTATTTCATTTATTTCTGTTTCAAATTCACTTTGTGATTTTTTGATTGTAAAATCAAATGGGGCAAGCAATGTACCATATTGCCAGGGCTTGCTGGGTTGAATTTCATATTTAAAGCTCGAAGCTCTTGGAAATATACCAACTATAATTACTACAAGTAAAGTGAATAATATCGATTTATACAGTAAATCTTTATAATTTTTGACCACAGTTATGTCAAATATATATCAAAAAAATGTGTTAAAAACTTTCAAGTAAGTCCTTATATTTTTTAAAATTAACTGAATCTCCAATTGTTCCGTAAATATTTTTTAGTGTTGTAATGGCATCAATATTTTTTGGATTGATTGAAACTAATTTTTCTAAATATGGAATAGCCTCTACAAACAATTGTTCTCTTTTGACTTTTAATTCATCATATTTTCGATTATCTGCAGACGATGTTCCTAAGGAATTCATTTCTTCGACAATTGATGATTCTCCATCCAAAATTGATGAAGCAATATTTAAGTAAGATGCTTCATATAAAGGATCAATTTCGATGGATTTCTTATAATAATCAATTGCAACAGCTCTTTTACCTTGATTAGCATTAACTACACCCAAGTTGTAATAAAGTATCGCATTGTTTGGGTCTTGTTCAATTGCTTCTTGCATTAATTCTGCAAATTTTAATTCGTCACCAAGTTTAATATATAAATCAGCTTCAGTTAGTATCAAATTAATATCTTTTGGACTAATTTCTCGGGCATCTTTAATTGCCTGCATAGCTAAAACATTTTGCCC
>PKDV01000098.1 GCA_002862715.1 Flavobacteriaceae bacterium
ACGCTTCCAATGTCTTTCGCTCAAGAATTTTCTTCAAGATTAATAGGAAGCAATGGTGGTCTAATTGTGGTATTACTTGAGGTAATAGCTTGGATCGGTATAAATACAATTTGTATTTTATTGGTAATGGCAGTTCGTAGAGTTCCAGTAGAGTATGCAAGAAGAACATCAAGTTCAATTAGTTCAATAAGAAATGCAAAAAGGCAATACATACCACTTAAATTAAATGCTTCTGGAGTTATGCCAATAATATTTGCTCAAGCCTTAATGTTTGCCCCTGCAGCACTAGGCCGATTATTTGGTGAAAATTCGTTTGGACTGTGGCTACAATCATCGTTCTCTGATATATTTGGTTTGTGGTATAATATATTATTTGCCATTTTAATAATAATTTTTACTTATTTCTACACGGCGATTACGGTCCCAACCAACAAAATGGCTGACGATTTAAAGAGAAGTGGTGGTTTTGTCCCAGGAATTAGACCTGGCACTGAGACTGCAGATTTTTTGGATAGAGTTATGTCTCAAATTACATTTCCAGGGTCATTATTTTTAGCGGCTGTTTCAGTTTTACCAGCAGTTGTTTTTCATTTATTCGGTATGCAACAAGGGTGGGCACTTTTTTATGGTGGAACCTCACTTTTAATAATGGTAGGTGTTGCGATTGATACAATTCAACAAATTAATGCATATTTGCTAAATCGTCACTATGATGGACTAATGAAAACCGGTACAAAACGTAAAAAAATATCAATATAATGCCAAAACAACCTGCAATAGAACAAGACGGAGAAATAGTTGAGTCATTATCAAACGCTATGTTTCGTGTAGAACTTGAAAATGGACATATTGTTACTGCTCATATTTCTGGAAAGATGAGAATGCATTATATTAAGCTTTTGCCAGGAGACAAAGTAAAGCTCGAGATGTCACCTTATGATTTAACAAAAGCCAGAATAACATTTAGATATTAAAGATTATGAAAGTTAGAGCATCATTAAAAAAAAGAAGTCCCGAATGCAAAATTGTAAGACGCAAAGGGCGTTTGTATTCAATTAACAAAAAGAACCCAAGGTTTAAACAAAGACAAGGATAATTATGGCCAGAATATCAGGTGTTGACATACCGAAACAGAAAAGAGGAGTAATTTCATTAACATATATTTATGGTGTAGGCAAAAGCCTTGCTAAGAAGGTTCTCACATTAGCTAATGTCGACGAAAACAAAAAAGTAAACCAGTGGAATGACGATGAAATAAGTAGAATAAGAGCTGAAGTTTCTAAATTAACTATTGAAGGGGAGCTTCGTTCCGAAACACAACTAAATATAAAAAGATTGATGGACATAGGCTCATACAGGGGAATTCGCCACAGGACTGGATTGCCGCTAAGAGGGCAAAAAACCAAAAATAATTCACGAACAAGAAAAGGAAAACGTAAAACAGTTGCAAACAAAAAGAAGGTAACAAAATAACATATATATATGGCTAGAACTAATTCAAAGAAAAGAAAGGTTATCGTTGGGCAGTTTGGAGAAGCTCACATAAATGCTTCATTTAATAATATTATAATTTCATTAACTAACTCAAAAGGTGAAGTGATTTCATGGTCATCTGCAGGCAAAATGGGCTTTAGGGGCTCAAAGAAAAATACTCCATATGCAGCGCAGTTAGCCGCTGAGGATGCTGTAAAAGTCGCCCAAGAAGCTGGTCTAAGAAAGGTCAAGGTGTTCGTTAAAGGCCCAGGAAATGGTCGAGAATCAGCTATCAGAACTATAAATAACAATGGTATAGAGGTCACTGAAATAGTTGATGTTACACCAATACCTCATAATGGATGTAGACCTCCAAAAAGAAGAAGAGTTTAATTTAAAAGTTTAATAAGAACAAACAAATATTATGGCAAGATATACTGGTCCAAAAACTAAGATTTCAAGGAAATTTGGAGAATCAATTTTTGGTGAAGATAAATCATTTGAAAAAAGAAATTATCCTCCGGGACAGCACGGTAATAACCGAAGAAAACCAAAAAAATCTGAATATGCTATACAGCTAATGGAAAAGCAAAAAGCAAAATATACATATGGAATTTTAGAACGTCAATTCAGAAACTTATTTGATAAAGCAAACTCTAGTAAAGGAGTAACTGGTGAAGTTTTGCTTCAGCTTTGTGAAACTCGTCTTGATAACATAGTCTACAGATTAGGAATAACGAAAACAAGAAATTCTGCCAGACAATTGGTAAGTCATAGACATATAACAATAAATGGTAATGTCAATAATATACCATCAACACATGTTAAAGTTGGTGATGTAGTAGGCATTCGAGAAAAATCTAAATCTCTACTTCTTATAGATGATTCGCTTTCTATTTCTAATAATGAATCTGAATGGCTTAGTTGGGATGAAGATAATTTACAGGGCACACTGGTTTCAGTTCCTACCCGTGAGCAAATTACTGAAAACATAAAGGAACAACTAATTGTAGAATTGTATTCAAAATAAATTATGGCACTATTTAATTTTCAAAAACCAGATAAAGTAATAATGATTGATTCCGACGATTTCAATGGTAAGTTTGAATTTCGTCCTCTTGAGCCTGGTTATGGCTTAACTATTGGAAATGCGTTAAGAAGAGTAATGTTATCTTCTTTAGAAGGATTTGCAATAACATCTGTTAGAATCGACAAAGTTGATCATGAATTTTCAACACTTGTAGGAGTTGTTGAAGACGTTACAGAGTTAATTTTAAACTTTAAACAAATTAGATTTAAACAACAAATAGATTCAATTGAGAATGAAACTGTTAATGTTGCTGTCACCAATCAAAAGGTTTTGACTGCTGGTGATTTACAAAAGTTTATTTCTGGATTTCAAATTCTGAATCCAGAATTCGTAATTTGCAATCTAGATGAAAAAGTTCAATTAAACTTTGAATTCACCATAGAAAAGGGAAGGGGCTATGTTCCTGCTGAAGAAAATAAGAAATCTTCTGCTCCATTAGGAACTATTGCTATTGATTCAATTTTTACTCCAATAAAGAATGTTAAATACTCAATTGAAAACTTTAGAGTTGAGCAAAAAACAGATTTTGAAAAGCTAATTTTTGAAATTGTGACTGATGGTTCAATTAATCCGAAAGATGCATTAACAGAAGCTGCCAAAACATTGATTCATCATTTCATGTTATTTTCAGATGAAAAGATTACACTTGAGGCGGATGATATTTCTGAATCAGAAACCTATGATGAAGAATCTTTACATATGAGACAGTTACTCAAGACAAGATTAACCGACATGGACTTATCTGTTAGAGCTTTAAATTGTTTAAAGGCTGCTGAAGTGGATACCTTAGGAGATTTAGTTTCTTTCAACAAGAGTGATTTAATGAAATTCAGAAATTTTGGAAAAAAATCTTTAACAGAGTTAGAAGAACTAGTTGTTACCAAAGGGCTTAATTTTGGGATGGATTTGTCGAAATACAAACTTGAGAAAGATTAAATTCAATTTTTTTAAAATATGAGACACGGAAAGAAAATATCCCATTTAAGTAGGACTAATACACACAGAAAAGCGATGCTTTCTAATATGGCGTCCTCTCTTATTGAGCATAAACGTATTAATACAACTGTAGCTAAAGCAAAAGCTCTGAAAAAATTCATTGAGCCTATTGTTACAAGATCTAAGGTTGATTCAACTCATAACAGAAGAATTGTTTTTAGATACATTAAAAACAAGCATGCTGTTTCTGAGCTTTTTAATTCGATTTCCGAAAAGATAGCCAATAGACCTGGAGGCTATACAAGAATAGTTAAATTAGGTAATAGACTTGGTGACAATGCTGATATGGCCATGATTGAGCTTGTTGATTTTAATGAAACATTTGATACCGCAAAGACAAAGAAAAAATCCAGAAGAAGAAGTGGTAAAAAAGCAACTAATTCTAATTCTGAAATATTAAAAAAGCCTGTTGAATCTGAAAAATCGGAAGAAAGTAAAAAAGAATAAAATTTGAGTTGTTTTTTTAAATAAAACTTTTTTATTTTTTTGTTGACTCAAATATTTCATTCACAACTAATTCTAGAAAAAAAAGTATATATTTTTAGTTAATTTTAATGAAATTATATTAATAATGGACAAATATAGTTCACGAAAAAAAGCATTAATATTATTAGAAGATGGTACAATTTTTTACGGAAAATCTGTAGGGATCGAAGGCGATGCTTTTGGTGAAGTTTGTTTTAATACAGGAATGACCGGTTATCAAGAAATTTTTACTGACCCCTCGTATTTTGGACAATTAATGATAACGACCAACGCCCACATTGGAAATTATGGAGTACACGACAATGAGTCAGAGTCAAAATCAATTCAAATTTCAGGGCTTATTTGTAAAAACTTTAATAAAGGATTTTCTAGGGTCGCATCTGACAAATCTTTGTTAGATTTTTTTAATAACCATAACCTTGTTGCTATTTCTGATGTAGATACTCGTGCACTGGTAAGCTATATTAGAGAAAATGGTTCAATGAATGGTGTAATTTCTAGCTCAGTTGATGAAATTGAAAGATTAAAAAAAGAATTGCACAAAATTCCATCAATGCAAGGTTTGGAGCTTGCTTCAAGGGTAAGTACTAAAAAACCATATTTTTTTGGCAATTCAGATTCAAATATAAAAATTGCTGCAATTGATCTTGGAATTAAAAAAAATATTTTGAAGAATTTAAGTTCCCGAGGCGCATACATTAAAGTCTTCCCAATGCATTCAACTCTTGATGAAATAATCAAATGGAAGCCTGATGGATATTTTTTGTCTAATGGCCCCGGTGATCCTGAGCCACTTGAGGATATAATTAAAATAACCTCTGCAATTATTGACAAATCCTATCCACTTTTCGGAATATGTCTTGGCCACCAAATTATAGCTTTGTCCCAAGGAGTATCTACATATAAAATGCTTAATGGACATAGAGGAATTAATCATCCAGTATTGAACTTAGAAACTGGTAAAGGTGAAATTACATCACAAAACCATGGTTTTGCAATAAATAAAGAGGAAACCAAGAAAAATGAAAATATATTAATAACTCATGTTCATTTAAATGATGATACTGTAGCCGGTATAAAAATAAAAGGAAAGCCATGTTTTTCTGTTCAATATCACCCTGAAGCTAGCCCTGGTCCTCATGACTCATCTTATTTATTCGATCAGTTTATAAATTTAATAAACCAACATAAAAACAAATTTTATGAGTAAGATTTTTAAGGTAAATGCGCGCCAAATTTTTGATTCTAGAGGAAACCCAACGGTCGAAGTCGATGTCATAACGGAATCTGGTTCGATTGGAAGAGCAGCAGTGCCGTCTGGTGCATCAACTGGTGAGCATGAAGCTGTAGAATTAAGAGATGGAGGTAAAAAATATATGGGAAAAGGTGTTTTAAGTGCTATTAAAAATATCCATGAAATAATTTCTCCTGCATTGATAGGTTGTTCAGTATTTGATCAAAAAAATATTGATGAAAAAATGATTGAATTAGATGGAACATCAAATAAATCTAAATTGGGTGCAAATTCAATTTTAGGTGTTTCATTAGCATGCGCAAAGTCGGCATCCATTGAAAAATCTATTTCACTTTTTAAATACCTAGGTTCAAAGAAATCAAATATTCTTCCAGTTCCAATGATGAACATAATTAATGGTGGTTCACACTCTGATGCTCCTATTTCATTTCAAGAGTTTATGATTGTTCCTACAAATGCAAAAACATTTAGTCATGCACTACAAATTGGTTCGGAAATTTTTCATAATCTTAAAAAAATTTTAAAATCTAGAAATTTGAGTACTTCGGTTGGTGACGAGGGCGGTTTTGCACCAAAACTAAGTGGAACTGAAGATGCTTTAGAAACCATAATTGATGCTATTGAAATTGCTGGATACAAATCGGGTGATGATGTTAAAATAGCTCTCGATTGTGCATCTGCCGAATTTTTTGCCAATGGGAAGTACGATTATTCCAAATTTGAAGGTGCTTCTGGAAAAATTTTAGATTCTAAAGGACAAGCAGAGTTTTTGAAAAATTTGGTTGAAAAATATCCAATTATTTCAATAGAGGACGGTATGGACGAAAATGATTGGGAAGGATGGAAATATTTGACCAAAATTGTTGGTGACAAAGTTCAACTTGTAGGAGATGATTTATTTGTTACAAATGTAGAGAGATTACAAAAAGGAATTAAAGGTAATATTGCAAATTCTATTCTAATCAAGGTTAATCAGATTGGAACTCTTAGCGAGACAATTGATGCAGTAGAAATGGCACAACGTGCAGGTTATACTTGTGTAATGTCACATCGGTCTGGTGAAACTGAAGATAACACTATTGCTGATTTAGCCGTTGCTCTTTGTACCGGACAAATCAAAACTGGTTCTTTGTCAAGAAGCGATAGGATGTCAAAATATAATCAACTTTTAAGAATTGAAGAGGAATTAGGTGATGAAGCAACCTACCCTGGTGAAAAGGTTTTTAAATTTGCTTTGTAAATTTGAGTATGAATAAAATTGAAATAAAACATAACAACGAAGTATTTGATTTACCTATAGTAAAGGGGACTGAAAATGAAACTGGCATTAATATCCAGCAATTGAGGTCTAAAACAAATCTAATAACACTAGACCCTGGTTTTAAAAATACAGGTTCATGTAAAAGCTCTATTACTTTTTTAGATGGTGAAAATGGAATTCTTAGGTATCGTGGCTATAGTATAGAATCACTTGCTAAAAATGCAAGTTTTTTAGAAGTTGCTTATTTGTTAATTTTTGGGGATTTACCATTAAAAAATGAATTGGACAAATTAACCAATGATATTCAGGATAATGCAATAATTGATGAGGATTTGAAAAAAATTCTAGATAGTTTTCCTAGATCCGCACATCCAATGGGCATTTTGTCCTCTTTAACAAGTGCTTTGATAGCTTTCAATCCGGAAAAAAAAATTAGTTTATCCAATAGTTATAAAAATAAATCTGAAATATTCTTATATAATACAATTGTAAAATTATTAGCAAAAATTCCAATTCTTGTTTCATGGGTTCATAGAAGAAGAAAGGGGTTGTCTTTAGATTATGGTGATTTTAGAAATGGCTATGTAGAGAATATTACCAGGATGATGTTTCAATTACCTAACCAAACTTATGTACAAAATAATGTAGTGGTTAACGCCATGAACAAACTTTTAATTTTACACGCTGACCATGAGCAAAATTGTTCGACGTCAACTGTTAGAATTGTTGGTTCCTCTGAAGCAAGTTTGTTTGCTTCAGTTTCTGCAGGAATTTCTGCCCTATGGGGAAGGCTTCACGGAGGTGCAAATCAAGCCGTGATTGAAATGCTTGAAGCCATTAAAAACGACAATGGAGACATAAAAAAATATATGATAAAAGCCAAAGATAAAAGTGACCCATTTAGATTAATGGGATTTGGACACAGAGTTTACAAAAACTTTGATCCTAGAGCTAAAATAATTAAAATAGCCGCTCATGAAGTCTTAAAAGATTTGGGTATTAATGATCCTATTTTAGAAATTGCAAAATCATTAGAAAAAGAGGCTCTTGATGATGAATACTTCACATCTAGAAAACTGTATCCTAACGTTGATTTTTATTCTGGTATAATATATAAAGCATTAAACATTCCCAAAGAAATGTTTACTGTAATGTTTGCATTGGGTAGGGTTCCTGGATGGATTGCTCATTGGAGAGAAATGAGATTAAACAATGATCCTATTGGGAGACCAAGGCAAATTTATATTGGCGAGGAATTCCGCGAGTACAAAAAAATATCTGAAAGGTAATTTACATTTGGTTTCGTCTCTAAAGATTAAATTTCCAATAATTCCCTCAATTAAATCTGAAACTGGTTTAATCACTCATTTATTTATAGGTTCTTCCAAATCAATCGGTCCAACACCAAAACTGGCAGATTTATATGATCCTAGCTCAAAAAAAAACTTAATTAAGAACAGATTTCCATCAAACTTTATATTAAATAGACAATTTAATTCTTTTATTAAATTACTAAAAAAGTATGAAATTCAAATTTATCAACCTGACAATATTATGAAATGTAATCAGCTTTTTGCAAGAGATTTAGGTTTTGTCATTGATAATACTTGGGTGCGATCAAATATTATTCCAAACCGCTTATTAGAGATGGATGGACTTGATTCATTGCAACAAATGATACCTGTTGAAAACCAATTAATTCTTTCCGATGAATTTCATATTGAGGGAGGAGACGTAATTATCTATGATGATTACGTATTTATAGGTGTCTACACTAGGTCCGATTATTCGAAACTTACTACGGCAAGAACAAATATGGATTCAATTCACGAACTACAAAAAAACTTTCCCAAAAAGAAATTTGTCCCCATTGAGTTAAATAAATCGAATAATTCTCCAAAAGACAATGCACTTCACCTTGATTGCTGCATGCAGCCAGTAGGAAATAATTTTTTAGTTACTTGTTCTGAATCTTTCACATATACGTACCAATATGAATGGTTGGTTAATTTATTTGGAAAAAATAATGTATTCGATGTTAGTAAAAAAGAAATGAGTAGAATGATGTGTAATGTTTTTTCTATTAGTGAAACTGTTGTTGTTTCTGACAAATCATTCAAAAGATTTAATGAATGGATGGAAAATAAAAACATTAAAGTTGAAAAAATTAATTTTCGTGAAGTCTCAAAATTAGGTGGGCTTTTTCGCTGTGTAACCATGCCATTAATTAGAAAATGAGTGCAACTAACAATGTTTTGATGGTAAGACCATCTAAATTTAATTTTAACAATCAAACAAGTAAAAGCAATTTTTTTCAAAAAAATATTTTTGAATGTGAAAACGAATTGAATCTTAGAGTAATAAATGAATTTGATAATTTAGTAACAATATTGCGACGTTATCAAATTAATGTACATGTATTGATTGACAACGACAAACCAAAAAAACCTGATTCAATTTTCCCAAATAATATTTTTATTTCTATGGAAAAAAATAAATTTATTTATTCTTCGATGAAATGTTTAAATAGAAGGTATGAAAGGAATAATGATATTACAGGTTTTTTAAAAAAAAATGGTTTCGATATAAAATTCATCAATGATTATTCGGTATATGAAAATAGAAATAAATTTCTTGAAGGTACGGGAAGTTTGGTTTTAGATAGAACCAACAAGTTGGCATTTTGTGCTCTATCACCTAGATCTGATAAGGAGCTTCTTCAAATTTTCTGCGATGAATATTCTTTTGAACCAGTAATTTTTACGGCTTACCAAAATCATAATAATAGAAGAGCTGTAATTTATCATACAAATGTGGTGATGTCCATTTGTTCTGATTATTCAATTGTATGTTTTGATGCAATAGATAGTTTTAAAGAAAAAAATCATGTCTATAAAAAATTAAAAGAAGTTGGAAAGACAATAATTGAAATTAATGAAAATCAGCTTTTAAGTTTTGCTGGTAATGTTATTGAACTTAAAAATATTGATAATGAGTCTTTCCTAGTAATGAGTTCAAGGGCACTAAACTCACTAAACAATAATCAAAAGAAAATGATTTGTAAGTTTTCAAAGATTATTTCTTCAGATATATCAACCATTGAAGATGTTGGTGGAGGCGGTATTCGTTGTATGATTGCTGAAATTTTTAATTAATGTAATCTTTGGAAATTTTTGCTTTTTGTTCTAAAACTCTTTTAATAAATTTTCTTTTATTCTCAGTATTGGTAAAAATTATGATTTTATTATCTCCACTATGAATACTATATGTATCTCCAGTAGGTTTAAAAATAGACAATTTAAAATATGGAATAATCAAGGCATAAGTTTCAAGCAAAGATCTAAATCTTATTATTATGCCTTTTGGTCTCATTTCAATATTACACGTATTATCATTGTTGTCTAATATTAAAAGAGAATAAATTTTTTTATCAGAAGATTTTATATAATATTTTGGAGAACCTACACCACCTAGCTTTATTCTTCTTGCCAGGGAATATGGCTTTCCAACAGAATTATTTATTAACTCTATCTGCTTGTTGTCTTTGTATGAAATATTATAAATCATTTTTTTCAAATATAAAATAAATCACCAATGACCTGTTGAAAGTTTTATATTTACTGTAATAAATTTTTATGGAAGAAAATATTGAAAAAAAACTGGTTAAGTTTTTAAATGATAAATACAATTTAGCTATTAATTTCCTTGAGATTCAACCAACGAATGAACAATTTAAAGGAGATATAACCATAATTATTTTTCCCTTATTCAAGTTTTTTAAAAAACAAATGAATAAGGTCGCAGCTGAAATAGGTAATTTCTTAATTAAAAATTTTGAAGAAATAATTTCATACAATCTCGTACAAGGATTTTTAAATCTTGAAATAGATGATTTTTATTACGTAGATTTTTTAAAAAAAGATTTAAACTGGAAAAAATATGGCTTTAAAGACAGTCACGATAGTTCTGAAACTTTGATTGAATTTTCTTCTCCTAATACAAACAAACCGCTTCATCTTGGCCACATTAGAAATAATTTATTAGGATTTTCTGTTGCTAGGATTTTAGAGGCCAATGGTAAAAAGGTTCATAAAACACAAATAATTAATGATAAAGGAATTCATATATGTAAATCAATGGTTGCTTGGAAAAAGTTTGCCAAAGGTGAAACTCCAAGTTCTAAAAATATTAAAGGTGATTTTTTTGTTGGAAAGTACTATGTTTTGTTTGAAAAACATTATAAAAATGAGGTCTTGACACTTATGAGTAGTGGAGTAGATGCTGAAAAAGCAAAAAAACAATCTAAAATTTTAAAAGAAGCTCAATCAATGCTAATTCAGTGGGAACAAGGAGATATTGAAATAAAAAAGCTCTGGTCAAAAATGAATAATTGGGTTTATAAAGGCTTTGAAAAAACATACTCAGATTTAGGTGTAAGCTTTGATTCGATATATTATGAGAGCGACACGTATGTTTCTGGAAAAAAAATTGTAGAACAAGGACTAAAAAAGAATGTTTTTTTTCAAAAAAAAGACAAGTCAATTTGGGTAGATTTAACAAAGGAAGGATTAGACGAAAAAATTCTTTTAAGATCTGATGGCACTACTGTTTATATAACACAAGATATTGGAACAATTTTAGCCAGATATAAAAAACATCCAAAGATGAATTCAATGATTTATACTGTTGGAAATGAACAGAATTATCATTTTAAAGTATTGTTCTTAATATTAAAGAAACTTGGTTATAATTGGTCAAACAACTTACACCATTTAAGTTATGGAATGGTCGATTTGCCGTCTGGAAAGATGAAGAGTAGAGAAGGAAATGTTGTTGATGCAGACGAGCTTATTTCTGAAATGATTGAAACTGCAAAAGAAATTTCTGAAAATTCAGGAAAACTTAATGATTTAGCTGAAGACGAGAAAAAAGAACTTTATAAAACAATAGGTTTAGGTGCTCTTAAATATTTTATTTTGAAAGTTGACCCAAAAAAAAGAATTTTATTTGATCCCAAATCTTCAGTAGATTTTAATGGAAATACTGGCCCTTTTATTCAATACACATACGCAAGAATTAATTCAATTTTCACAAAATCAAGGAGTAAGTTTTCTGATTTTGAATCCAATATTACTTTAGATACCAAAGAAAAACAAATTATTAAAAAATTAATGTTATTTCCTTTTGTTATCGAACAGGCCGGTAATCAAATGAATCCATCCTTAATCGTAAATTATATTTATGATCTGGTCAAAAATTTTAATTCATATTATCAGTCGACTACCATTTTAGTTCATAATGATTCAGTGAGATCTCTTAGACTTTCAATATGCGATAAGGTTGGGCATATAATTAAGAATTCTATGGGTTTGTTAGGAATTGACGTTCCTGAAAGAATGTAATAAAAAAACCCTCAATGTTATTGAGGGTTTTCTATCTAAAAAAAGATTAGGTTTACTTTTTAGCTACAGCTGCAGCATACACAACTAAACCAAATCCAATTTTGTTAATAGCATCACCGATGTTGTAAACAACATCCATATCAATACTAATAAATTGGAAGAACGAGTACCATTGGCCATCACCAGTACCAATCATATAACCAATAGGGTATATTGCCCATCCGATAAGTACAAATAACATAAGGCCTTTGTGTGCTTTTGCAACAGAACCACCCGCAGATTTTGCTAATTTACCTAGCTCACCAAAAGGAGATATCAGTAATGCTATGTAAAAGTATGCAGCACCTGATAATAGGCCCCAAAGTGCAGGAGATAATCCCCACAATTCAGTTTCACCAAAGTAACCAGTAACCAACATAATAAGCGAAGCCCAAATTAATGTGCTTAGATGCTTAGTTGTTGCTCCAGCAGCTTTAAGAATTAAATAAAATTCAACACACATAAGTGGAACTGTTAAAATCCAGTCTATGTATCTAATTTCAGTCGTTACACCACCAGAAAGAGCTGCGTCCTTCATATAGTAATAGTGTACTGCAGCAATACCACAGATTAAACCTGAAACTAAAATTGAATTTTTCCATTTACCATCCACTAAAGGAATTGATAGAAAGAAGAATGCCGCAGCAGCCGTCAT
>PKDV01000039.1 GCA_002862715.1 Flavobacteriaceae bacterium
CAAAACTATTAGAAACTCCAAAAATTAGAAAACAATTTCCTGACACTTTATCTACAGACGAAATTGATAATTTAATAAACTCCATTAGCAATAAAGACACTTTTTATTACCGTAACTCATGTGCGGTAGAACTTATGTATAGCTGCGGTTTAAGGGTCAGTGAACTTATTTCTTTAAAATTTTCAGATTTGTTTTTTGATGAAGCTTTGATTAGAGTTCGGGGAAAAGGTGATAAAATGAGATGGGTGCCAATTGCTGAGTCAACAGCCAAAATTCTGAAAAACTATATTAACATTAGAAAAAACAATAAAAAAGAAAAAAAAGGACATGAAGACAAAATTTTTCTTAACAATCGTGGAAGTTCAATTTCAAGATTTATGATTTTTGCAATTATTAAAAATGCAGCAAAAAAAGCAGATATAAAGAAGAAAATTAGTCCACACACCTTGAGACACTCTTTTGCAACTCATTTAGTAGAAAACGGGGCTGAAATTCAAGTGGTTCAACATATGATGGGGCACTCGAGTGTTTTAACAACTGAGAGATACGTACATATGAGTCAAAAACATTTGATGAATTCTATATCTAGATTCCATCCAAGAAGCAAAGGTTAATTAATAATTTCATGTAGCTTTAAGTTATATTTAATTCCATTTAAATAAACTCATTTAATTCTACTCTACAGTCATTATAAATCCCTCGCCATGAACATTAGAAATATTAATTCTATTATCTAATTTTAAATGCTTTCTTAATTTAGCAATATACACATCCATAGAACGGGATGTGAAGTAAGTGGAATTGTTCCATATTTTTTTTAAAGCCAACTCTCGTGGCATTAAGTCGTTTTTATAAAGAATAAGTAAATGCAAAAGATCTCCTTCTTTCGGCGATAATTTTATAATTTCATTTTTTTCGTAGCTTAATTCACGGAGTTTTGCATTAAAAAAATATCTTCCAATTTTAAATATATATTTAACTGATTTTCTAATATCATAATTTTGTTCAATTCTTTTAAAAATAGCTTTAATTTTAGATAGTAACACATCTGAATCAAAAGGTTTTGTTAGATAATCGTCAGCTCCAATTTTAAAGCCCCTCAAAACATCATCTTTCATTGATTTGGCTGTTAAAAAAATTATGGGAACTGATAAACTGCTATTTCTGATTTCTTTTGCTAAGGTAAAACCATCTTTATATGGCATCATCACATCTAATAAACATAAATCGAATTGATTTTTTTTAAAAGCATTGAGGCCTTCTATACCATTTCTTGTCAATATAACCTCAAAACCCTTTATTTCAAGGAAATCTCTCAAGATTGTTCCAAAATTTTGGTCATCTTCAACGATTAAAACCTTTTTTTTTGTCTTTATCATTTAAAACTTTTAATTGGTAACTTGACTGTAAAAGTACTTCCTTTATTTATTTTACTTTCCACATTAATTGTGCCATTGTGAAGTTCAATGATTCTTTTAACATAAGAAAGACCCAAACCATGACCTTTGACATTATGTATATTTCCAGATTGCTCACGATAAAATTGTTCAAATATTTTTCTTCTGACGGCGGGAGTCATTCCAATACCATTATCAGAAATTTTTATTTCAAATATTTTATCAAAAATTGTTGTAACAATTTCGATTTTTAAATTTTCCTTTGAATATTTGATTGCATTTTCTAGTAGGTTCACCCACACGTTTGTAATATGTGACTGTGACAATCCAATTTTGATATTTAGTGGGTCTAAATCAACCTTAATTTTTCCGTGATTTTTATCCAAAAGTAATTGTACGTGCTCTATAGCGTCTTTTATTGTAATGTTTGGATTTATTTCTTTTTTAGATAATTCAAGTTCACTTTTATCCAACGAAGAGATTTGTAATACATTTTCTACTTGATTATTCATTCTATTGCTTTCCTGTTTAATCATTCCAAGATATTTATCCACTTTGTTTTGCTGTTTAGCTACAACTGGATTTGCTAGTGCATCTAAAGCCAATCTTATTGTTGCAATTGGGGTCTTAAACTCATGCGTCATATTATTTATGAAATCAGATTTTATCGAAGATATTTTTTTTTGTTTGAAAAGCTGATTTAGTGTAATAACAAATACCCCAATAATTAAAATTGTGAATAAAATCGATAAAACTACTGAGCTTAGAATTGAAGAAATTATAAATGCTCTTTTTTCGGGAAATACCATTCTAAGTTCATAATTACTGTTTCCATTCACATCTAAAAATAAAGGTGTTTTATAAATTGTCTGATTAATATAATTTAAAAAAAATTCTGTGCCTATATCAGTCATTCTATTTCCATCAAAAACTCTAAATTCAAAATCAGCATCTATATCTCTAAGTAGTAACTCTTGTCCGAGAAGAAGTTCTAACTCAAAATTACTTACCCTTCTTTCTATTATTTTATTTTGAGCAATTTCCATAAATATAGATTCATATTTAGCAATATCCATCGAAGACAATCTTTGAATTTGTTGCATTTTTTCTGAGGCTGTCATTGAGGTTATAGCATTTTCTAAATCTTTTTCTAGAAGTGTGGTCGCTTTGACACTTCTGTAATCTAAAATAGGCGTAGAATCGATTGCTAAAGGATCAAATAAATTTGGAAAAATTCCATACGTATCTTCAATAATTCCACTTGAAACTAATAATGTTTTATCCTTCTCGGTAACTCTGTCAATATATTGAAATACTTCTGTTATTTGAGACTCCTTTGGTGAGCCGATGCTATCCATAATTTTTTGAGTAGCAGCAATATAGTCTCTTAATTCCCTTTCCTTTATTTGTTCAGAAACAGCAGCTAAAGAATTATTAACACTGAGAGAAAATTGTCTGTCTTTATTATTAAGATTGGTTTGAATCCAGAATATTTGAATGAAAATTATTCCAAGCAAGGATGAAAACATCAAAATAATTAAAACAACAAATAAATTTTTTCTCATTATTTAAATATAATTACCAATATTTAATTTCTTAACATAAATTGATTGTGCAGATTTACTACTTGTAGTTTAGTTTTTTCTAAATCAATATTTTCAATAACATAATTGGTCAAGGGAGTTTTGATAGAGTCCTTCCACTGATTTTTCATTACATCATTTATTCTTTTTTTTGTGTATTTTTTCCTTGTCAATCTTTTAATTTTTTCAATATAAGGAGCAGTAACCAAAATCACTCCATCAAAAAAACTTTTATGATTTTGCTCCAAAACTACAGCCGATTCATATAATGTATATTTAAAATCCTGATTTTTTTTCCATTGATTATACGATGAAATGACGCTGGGGTGAACAATAGAATTTAGCTCATGTAGTTTTTTTGAATCTTTAAATATAATTCCTGAAATCAAATTAGTATTTAAAAAATTATTGGTATATGCATCTGTTCCAAATAAGTTTATAATCTTTATCTTGATTTTTTCATTTTCCTCCATTACAGTTCTGGCTTTTTTATCAGCTGAAAATGTTGGAACGCCTAGTTGAGAAAAAAAATTTAACACCGTTGATTTACCACTACCAATACCACCTGTTAAAGCTAAATGCATAGAATCTAAACTCAAAAAACTTTAATTTATTTTTTAAAAAGATCTTTTATAATATCCTCACTAATACCCATATTTGAGAAGCCACCATCATGGAATAAATTTTGCAAGGTTACTTTTTTTGTCAAATCTGAAAATAATGTTATAATATAATTTGCACAATCCATAGCATCTGCATTTCCAAGTGGTGACATTTTTTCTGCGTAATCCAAAAAATCATTAAATCCTTTAATCCCCTGACCAGCTGTTGTTGGAGTTGGAGATTGGGAAATTGTATTTACCCTAACCTTTTTGTCTCGTCCAAAGTAATAACCAAAGCTTCTTGCAACCGATTCTAAAAAAGCTTTGTTGTCTGCCATATCATTATAATCCGGAAACACTCTTTGAGCAGCGATATAAGACAATGCTACTATACTACCCCATTCCTCAATTGAATCGTTATTATATAAAACCTGCATTAATTTATGAAAAGAAAGAGCTGATACGTCTAAACCTTTTATCGTCCAGTCATATTTCTGTTGGGTATACAAATTTCCTTTGCGTACATTTACAGACATTCCAATTGAATGCAGAACAAAATCAATTTTTCCTCCGAATAATGACATTGTTTCTGAAACTAAATTCTCCAAATCATCTATTGAGGTTGCATCCGCTGGAATAATTTTAGAATCGGTTAAATCAGATAATTTATTCAGTGTTCCCATCCTTAAGGCAATTGGTGCATTTGTTAATACAAAATTAGCACCCTCTTCCTTAGCTCTTAGAGCTGTTTTCCAAGCAATTGACTTTTCATCTAGTGCCCCAAAAATAATTCCTTTTTTACCTTTTAATAAATTGTTACTCATAATTTTAAATTTTCTTTAATTCTTTTGCGTGTTTTAATGCTGAATCTTTTATTTCTTTACCTCCAAGCATTTCGGCGATTTCAATAATTTTCTCATCCTCATTTAGTTTTTTTAGAAATGTTTTTGTCGTATTTTCTGATTGTTTTTTAAAAACTTTATAATGATTGTTGGCAAAAGCAGCAATTTGTGGTAAATGAGTAATGGAAATTATCTGAAGGAATTCACTCATTTCAAATAATTTTTTCCCCATTTTCTTTGCCATTTCTCCGGAAATTCCAGTATCAATTTCATCTAAAATTAAACACGGTAAATAAGTCTTTTTTGAAATTATAGATTTAATAATTAACATAATCCTTGAAAGTTCACCACCAGAGGCTGTTTTATTTAAAGGTGATAAATCAGTCCCTTTATTAGGAGAAAATAAAAGTTCCACATTTTCATTACCAAACAAACTTGGTTTGTCAAGTTTTACAACGTTGAATTTGAATTTTATATGTTCCATGCCTAAATCTTTTGACAATGACATTAATAAATCCTCTAATGGCTTTATATTTTTTTGCCTTTCCGATGATAATTCTTTAGAACTAGTTTTTAAAGCAAGAATTGATTCACTGATTTTAATATTTAAATCTTCAATTTCATTGTCGAATGACTCCAGGCTTTGACAACTTTCATATAAATTATCCCTTATTGTAATTAGCTCGTTCGTTGATGAAACATTGTGTTTGTTACACAAATTATAAAGAAGATTTAATTTATTATTGATTTCCTCAAGTTTTTTGGGATCACCTACTGAATTCTCAAACTTAAACTCTAATTCGTGTAAAATGTCATCAAACTCCGCTCTTAACGATTCAATTCTTTTATTTAAAGATTTGAAATCTAAATCAATTTCAGAAATTGAATTAGATAACTTGTTAATCTCAACTAACTTGTCTGCAACTCCATGGGTTTCTTGTCTACTTAATGTAATAATTTTAGAGGTTGTTTGCTTGATGTTGTCATAACTATTTAAAATCTTTTGTTCTTGTGATAATTCCTCAATTAAATTTGGTAATAGATTTATTTTTTGAAGTTCATCTAATAAAAACTTATTGTAATCATAATTTTTTTTAAGCTCATTTTTCTCAATAGTTTTTAATTCCAGTTCTTTATTGTATCTGTCCCATATATAGAAGTTTTTTCTAACCTTACTGGCTAAATCATTATTTTCAGAAAACGAATCTAAGAGAGTTAAAAAATAATTTTTATTTGTAAGCTGTAAATTTTCTCGCTGCATATGAATATCTATTATCCTATCACCGATTGTTTTTAATTTTTCAAGATTAACAGGTGTGTCGTTAATAAATGACCTTGATTTTCCATTGGAGTTAATCTCTCTTCTAAAAATTGTATCTATATGAAAGTCTAAATCAAATTTTTCAAATATTTGATAAAAAGTGTCTTTCTCTAGTATAAACGAAGCTTCTACAATACATTTTTTATTTTTAATTTTCAAAGAACTATGATCAGCTCTTTTACCTAACAATAGTGATAAGGCACCTAGTATAATTGACTTTCCAGAACCTGTTTCTCCGGTGATGATATTAAGACCGTTGGAAAAATTGACTTCTAAATCCTCAATTAATGCGAAATTTTTAACTGATAATGATAATAACAAAACATGTAATTGAAATATAAATATAGGACCTTTACGACACTTGATAAATTATTTTGTCAATTAATAATCTTCCAATAATTTGACAAATTTGGGTAGAAGCTATTTAAAAATGATTTTAAGTCCTGAGTGTTAAAATCTGGACCACTTGCAAAAATTTGACTTATTTCCTCAGCTTTTGCATCAAAAAAAGATCTTACTAGCATAGAATTTGGCTGAGTTTGTAAAACTGGCTTTAACAACAAAATATTTTTAAAAATAATTTCTTTTGACCCTGATGGATTTTGAACCATCTCATCCATTCCTCTTCTGTGATAATTATATATAAGTCGTCTAAACGGTAAGAAAGTGTTTGATGATAATTCTTCAATTATATTGTATCTGTTATTATTTCTTGAAAATTCCCATCCGCTAATTCCATTTGATTGTGCGGTATCGGCAATAATTTTAGCTTTTTCAAAAAACTTTGAGCCACCTAAAAATTGAAAACTATCAAATTCAAATCCCAAAGTTAAAAATGTGTAATATGAAAGTATTGATACAAGGTTATTTGTATACCTATCAATATCGAAAGTTAAAGGTTGAAAATCTTGATAATCAAAATTAACATTTTGATCAAAAAAATTTGTTAGTGGAGATAAATAAGATGAATTATAGATAGGCCTACCTGACTGTATTTGTAAATTTGAGTTGTAATTACCATTATCAATATCCTTTATAGTTAATAGGATGGAAATGGAAATTGAATAGTCAAAACCAACTGTTTCTTCAATCCAATTATTAAAGTTTAAAAAATCATTCACCGATTTTTCTAAATTTTTTATCGACTGTAAATTTGTTTGCTCTACCAAATCGGTAACAATCCGAAAATCAGCCTCAATTTTTTGAGAAAAAAGTGCCTGACACATAATGACAATAAATAAATATTTTTTCATTCTAAAACATTTGTTTTACATGTTGAAGAATATCTTTAGCAACTAATTTTTTGTCCTTAGTTGGATAAACATTACGTTCACCCTTTTTATTTAAGAAGGTAATTTTATTAGTTTCAGAACCAAAACAAGAATTTTCATTGTCAAGGGAATTTAATACTATACCATCAAGATTTTTTGATTTAAGTTTTTTTTCAGCATTCACAACACTATTTACGCTCTCCAAAGCAAATCCAATAATAATTTTAGAGCCCTTTTTCTTTCCAAGTTCATACAAAATATCTACAGTACTATTTATCTCTAAAGTAGATTTAATCAATGATTTTTTCATCTTTGATTTATAAACTTTCAAAGGCTTGATATCAGCAACTGCTGCTGCCATAATTAAAACCTCACATTTAACAAATTCATCTTTACATTTATTAAACATTTCATCAGATGTTACAATATTTTTAACGGATATATTATCATTTATTTTGAGACCATTTGTTGGACCGCTAATCAAAGTAACATCAGCTCCTTGATTTGAAGCTTCATTTGCGATAGCATATCCCATTTTTCCAGTTGAAAAATTTCCAATAAATCTAACAGAATCAATTGGTTCATAAGTGGGGCCAGCGGTTACTAATATTTTTTTTTTGAAGAGGGGAGATTTTTTTTCAAAATATTTTATTAAAAAATTGATGATATTTTCTGGTTCTTCCATTCTACCCTTCCCATCTAACCCACTTGCCAAAGAACCTAAAGTTGAGGGAATATGAAAATTTCCAAATTCAATTAGTTTTTTAATGTTGTTTTGAACCGATGGATGTTTGTGCATATCTAAATCCATCGCTGGTGCGAAAAAAACAGGACATTTAGATGATAAATATGTTGCAATCAAAAAATTATCTGAATTAGAACTAACCATTTTAGAAATTGTATTTGCTGAAACAGGGGCTATTAACATCAAATCAGCCCACATCCCCAATTCAACATGATTGTTCCATATTGAATTTTCATCATCATTTATGAATGAGCAGTATACTTTATTTTTAGACAGGGTACTTAATGTAAGTGGGGTTACAAATTGCTTTGCGGAATCAGTTAAAACAACTTTGACCTCGGCTCCAGCCTTCACTAGCAACCTTAAAATTATGGGAGCTTTAAAAGCTGCTATACTACCAGAAATTCCTAATATAATTCGTTTACCGTTAAGTAACGACATCAGTTTTTTTCTTTATCCTCTTGCGTGTGGCGATAATATATTTTATCATTTAACCATTGTTCTATGGCTATTGCGTGAGGCTTTGGAAGTTTTTCATAGAATTTTGAAACCTCAATTTGCTCCTTATTTTCAAAAATTTCTTCTAAATTTTCGGTTGGAGTTGCGAATTCCTCTAGTTTATTAAACAATTCTATTTTTATATCCTCATTAATCTGAACCGACCTCTTCGAAATAATTGATATTGCTTTATAAATATTGTTTGTGTTTTCATCCAATAAACTTCTATCATAAGTTTTTGTTGATTCAGACGCTTGAGTATTTTTTAAATTCATAATTTATTTTTGATTTGCAAAATTAACTATTTCTTCAACAACTTGGTCAAATATTTTTTTTGCTTCTGTTAGATATTGAGATTGAGGATAAAGCCTTGTGAAATTTTGATATTTAGATTTAGAATCCTCGAGTCTCGATAATTTTTTATAATCAACACTATTTAGTGCCAATGTCGCTGCCGATTTGAATTGAATTAGTAGCGCAGACTCACGAAAATTTGTACCCGGATTATCAGCAATAAAATTATCAAGTGATTTAATAGAAGCCTTATAGTCTTTAATTGTGTGATATTGTTTTGCAATTTCAAAGCCTTTTTTTTCTTTTTTCAATCTCAGCTCCTCAGCCATAGAGTTCGCATCTCGTAATCTTTCACTGTTGGGATACCTATTAATAAATTCTTGAATTTGGTCTAAAGCTTTATCAGTATCAGCCTGATCTAAACTAAACTTTGGTGAGCTTTTGTAATATGAGTAAGCCATTAGAAAATATGCATCATCAACTTTTTGACTTTTTGGGTATGCTTTAATAAAAGTTTCAAATTCATAAGCAGAAAGAATATAATTTTTCGTTTCAAGTAAACAATTAGCATAAAAAAAGATTATCCTCTCTGCCTGGGGCTTTGTTCTATACCCATCTTTTAATTGAGCGAATAGTTGAGAAGCTTTTTTAAATTTTTTTTGTTCATAATATTCCATTGCAGCATCATTTTTTAAAGATAAATCATCTGCTTTAAGAACTTTTTGAAAATCGCTACAACCTAAAAAAGGAAGTAACAATAGTAAGAAACAATATTTCACAATAAATGGTTTAATTTAATTTAAAGTTAATTAAATACATTTTTTTAATAGATATTTTGTCGGCTAATATAGTTTTTAATTTCCTGGCTTAAACTTTCGGATGCTTCTACCAAAGGAAGACGTACAAAATAATCACATAGTTTTTTTTGTTTAAGAATTGCTTTTATCCCAGTTGGATTTCCTTCCTTGTATGCTAAATCAATAATTGGTTGAATTTTTTCTTTAAAATCTAATATATCTAATTTTTTTTCAGCAGTTTTCATTGCATCTATAAACAATTTTGGGTAAGCACCAGCAATAACAGAAATTACTCCATTACCACCGATTTGAGCTGTTTCAAGGGCAGTCGCATCGTCTCCTGATAAAAAAATGAAATTTTTATTTGTGTTTTCAATAATATTTTTTGCTTGATTTAGATTTCCACTGGCATCTTTAATTCCAATTATATTTTTGGAGTTCTTCGATAAGCTAATTACAGTTTCTGATTGAATATTAACACCAGTTCTTCCTGGAACATTGTAAATAAATAACGGTGCCTTCACATTTAAATCTAACTTCATGTAGTGTTTATAGAGACCTAATTGTGATGGTTTATTATAGTATGGTGTGACAGAAAGAATTGCATCAAAATCATTTATGTAATATTCATTTATGTCATTGATAACTTTACTAGTATCATTGCCTCCAATTCCCATTAAAAGTGGAACCCTAAAATTATTGCACTCCTTGAAAATTCTAAATATTTTTTTTCTTTCATTTTTTGTTAGTGTAGATGTTTCACCAGTGGTCCCAAGTGCAACTAGAAAATCAACTTTAGATTCTATCAAATAATTTATAATATTTCCCAATGATACATAATCTACTGAACCATCCCTTTTAAATGGGGTTACGACTGCAACACCAGTTGAAACTTTATTTTTAAAAAAATTCATTTGGTTTAATTTTCTTATAATATTTTTTTACATCCGATAGAAAAAATGAAAAATCTAGCTTTTCACTAACTACTAAATCATTTAATCTTTTATCCAGCGAAAATGGACCTATTCGAAAAGATGCATCTAATTTAGATGAAAAAAGCTGCAATGGAATTGAAATATTTGAAACGAAATGAACCAGTAAGTCATATTTTTGATTCATTATATAATTTAGTTCGTTGTCAATAAATCTTCCATACCAATCAATACTTTTTCCATGCAAGTGAGGCCTAGGTTTTCCCTCAAGCATTTTTTTGTTTTCAGCATAATTTACATATTCAATTAAATCATAGCTGTTAGAAAAAATAGCACAAAATTCTTCAAATTGTGATTCAGTAATATCTAGATCAACATCATGTATAAAAATAAGTCTCTTGATTTTTTTTGGATTAATAACTGACCTTTCACTTAGTTGTTCAAGTTGTTTATTTAACTTTCTTTTTGCAAAAAACTTCATTTTGTAAAATTATCATTTAACTTTTCATAGTTAACTTATCAATTAAAAATTTTTCATCAATTATTTTAATTTTTAATGATTTTGCTTTTAATATTTTTGATGGACCAGCATTCTCACCACACAGCAAGTATTGAATCTTATTTGAGATTGATGATTTAACATAACCTCCATTTTTTTCTATTAATTGCTTTAATTCTTCTCTGGACTTTAAAATAAAAGTCCCAGAAATGACAAAATTTATTTCTTTGAGTTTTTCAGAGCTGATTTCATCTTTTTCTTTTTTAAAATTTAATCCATAACTCTTTAATCTGCTTATTATATTTATGTTTTCATTATCCTGAAAAAATTCTATAATACTTTTAGCTATCTTATCCCCAATCTCGTCAACTAACTCAAGTTCCTCTTCGTCTGCTTCAATTAAATTATCAATTGATTTAAAATGATTTACTAATTTTTTTGAAACAGTCTCACCAACGTATCTAATTCCAAGCGCAAACAGAATTTTTTCAAAAGGAATCTTTTTAGAATCGTTTACAGCATTAATTATATTTTTAGCAGTCTTTTCAGCAATACGATTTAAATCAATTAAATCCATGTATTTGAGCTGATATAAATCAGCATAATTTTTTATGATATTGTTTTTTAATAATAATTTAATTGTCTCACTACCCAATCCATCGATATTCATCGCTTTCCTAGAAATGAAATGTTTTATTCTTCCCAATATTTGAGGAAAACATGACTTTGAATTTGGGCACATATGTTGAGACTCATCAGGCTTTATAATTAAATTTGTTTGGCACTCTGGACATTTTGATATAAAAGAAATTGTGGAGCATGTATTGTTTCTTTTTTTAATATTTATAGAAACAATTTTTGGAATAATCTCTCCTCCTTTTTCAATATTAACTACATCATTAAGCCTTATTCCCAGATTTTCAATGTATTCCAAATTATGTAGTGAAGCTCTTTTAACAACGGTACCTCCAATTAAAACAGGTTTAAGATTTGCAACTGGTGTAACAATTCCTGTTCTGCCCACTTGATACGTAACATCAATTAATTTTGTTTCGACAGATTCAGATTTAAATTTATAGGCAAGTGCCCATCTTGGAGATTTGGAAGTAAAACCTAAAATTTTTTGTTGTTGCAGGTTGTTGACTTTAATAACTATGCCATCAATTTCAAATGGTAATTTATTTCTTTGGCTTTTCCAATGATTTATAAATTTTATGACGTCTTGAATGTTTTTTGAATAAGAGTAATAATTTGAAACATTAAATCCCCATTCAGAACACTTTTTGAGTGCTTCTTTTTGTGTTTTTAAAAATTCGTTGCTTGAAATTATTTGATACAAAAAACAATCTAATTTTCTCTCCGAAACTATTTTACTGTCTTGAAGTTTTATCGTACCAGATGCAGTGTTTCTTGGATTCATATACTTTTCTTCGCCCATTTCTTCTCTTTTTTT
>PKDV01000056.1 GCA_002862715.1 Flavobacteriaceae bacterium
CCTCTAAAATCAAAATTCAAATAATACTTTTTTATATTTTCACTTCTTGCGTTAGCAAATCGTTTATCATAATCTTTTTGTGCTTCTTCCTTTTCAGGAAAATCTGTTCCTTTTCCAAGAAGTCTAGTTAGCTCAAGCTGTTCAAAATAAGCTTCTCCCAAGTAATTCCACCCATATATGTCATCAATAAAGCCATTGTTATCATCATCAATTTTATTTCCTGGAATTTCATTGTTGTTTTTCCAAATGTTTTCTTTTAAATCATCGTGATCGATATCAATCCCAGAATCGAGAACTGCAACTATAACTACTTCACCTTTTTGATTTTTTATAAGTTCATTATAAGCTTTTTCAACGCTCATTCCAGGAACACTATCATCAACTGGGTCAAGGTGTTGCCATTTATTTTTATTGAAATCTGATAGGCTTGATGATGGCGTGGTATCAGCGTGTTTGGTAATATATTGATAGTCAAGTTTCAGTGTCTGACAAGACATTGAAACTAAAAAAAGTATGACTAGTAATGCAGTTTTTTTCATTCTTTTAAGTTGGCAAATATATATAAAAAGAATCATTCAATTTATTCTTCAAAACCCTCTTCCCATGGGCCGTAAATTAAATTGGGAAATAAAATAAATTCATTTCCAAATTTTTTCTTTTCTAATTCAACAATCTTTTTTTTATCAACATTAGATTTGCCATAAAATGAATCTTGAAAATCCGCAAGATTATCGCCAAGGAGCATTACAACATTAAAGTTACCGATTTTACTTCTTCTTTTCTCTTTATTACTATCAGTATCCCTTAATAACATTATAGTATTGTCATTGAATGGAAAGCCAGCATTAATAAGGTTGAGTTTTGTTGGCTCATAATTTTCAATTTTTCTATTAGATATATAAATTATTTCAATTCCGAGTGAATCTACATGATTAAAGAAACTTAATGCCCCAGGTATCGGTTTTGCAATTTTTTTATTTACCCATTGTGACCAAGTATCTTGACTAAATTTTAAACTAGAGTCGATTAGCATTTGGTTGTATGGTAGATTGTTCAATATAGTTTCATCAATATCTGCTATTATTGCTAGGGGTTTATTACTATCATTAATATTAAGCTTATCAATTCTATTTTTGGCAATGTTATAAGCTTGGATACACAAAGCATCATACTCGGGTGAAAAATTTTGCCAATGAATCGAATGATCTTTTCTTGAAAAATTTGAATTGCACGCTAAAAAAACTGCAACAAGCAGAATATAAAAAAAGTTCTTCATCCTATTTACAATGATTAATATGTATTTCAAATTAAATTCAATTTATGAATAAATCACAAACTCTGCATCTGATAGTTTTTTACTATGTAAAATCAATTAATAAGGAAATTATTTATGAGTTTTAATTGTTTATTTGTCTCATTAAACTCATCTGAAAAGAGGAAGTAGTCGTACTTAAAAAAATTAAATATATAAACGTAATTAGAGCTCATCCCAAAAATTTGTTTCAAATTTTTCTACAAATTTTGGCAAGATTTGGTTGTTTTCTTTTAAAGTACTATAATCATAATTGGTGATAGTTGAAGAATCAAATACCATAATCTCAGAAATAATATTTTGATCAAATGAAAAGTCTAATTTAAATGATATTTGATTTTGTTTTTTTCTTCCCTTAACATTTTTATTTTTTTCAATAATCTTCAGCGGCCTATCAAAGCCTGTTAATTGGCCAAAACTTGCTTTTAAATATGATAGTTGGTATTTGTTATTATTAAATTTTGAATAAAGAATTTTACCTTCACTTAAATATTGATTAATGAAAACGCCCAATAATTTTAATTTGAACAATGGTCTTTCATTTTTATAATCAATTCTTAAAACAGCAAAATCATCTGCGTTAATAAAAATCTTTGCAGAATACTTATTTCTTCCTTTAGGTTTACAGTTTATAATGTAAACCATTTCATCTCCTAAATAATCAGTTGATGGATCTGAAAAGTCATATTTTTTTGGCTTTCTAAAAAAATCAATCACAGAATTGTCATTAAAATAAAATTCAGTGATTTCATTAAAATTTTTAATAGTATTTTTTTGTCCTTGGGCAAAATTTTTCTTGTTTTCTAATTCTTTTTTTTGAAATTTTTCTAATGATTCTTTGCTGGTACTATCAATTTGTTCAAGACCATCAACTTCTAAATCCCTACCAAAAATGCCAGATCGGACCTTAAAATAAGAGTCAGTTTTTAGGTTTGTTCTGAGCGCATTAGCCAATCTATCATTTAAGGACTTAACTAATTCATTTTCTTTTTTAAATGTTTCTCTAGCTTTTAAAAGGTTTATCTTTTGCTTAATACTATCATTTTTATTCTCAAAGTAGTAACAAAGTGTTTCTACTGCAGTAGTTGATTCTTTTGGTAAAAAATTTATTATACTATCTATAAAAACCTCATTTATCTCATCAATGCTTGATTTAAATTTTTCTAATCCAAATTCGTCAATTTTTGCAGTAATTTTCCTACTAAAAAATATTTTGCTTTTCTTTGGACTTTCAGTGTAATTATTGCTGAAATTTTCAACTACTTTTTTTAAAATTTCTGGTGTTTTTAAAATCTTATTATTAATTATTACATTATTTAGCTCGATTGGTTTTGGTTTTAAGTAAATGATAGAGTCGTTAAAATCACTTAATAAATAAGAAACCTTTTCATAACCCATTGATGAAACAAAAATAGAGTCTTCGGATATTTGTTCTTTTAATACTAATTCAAAAACACCACTTTTATCACTTATTATTCCCTTAGAACTTGAAAAATAAATTGTCGAAAAAGGAATTGAATCAAAAGTTTGAGAGTCAATAACCTTTACTTTGATTGATTGAGAATGTACGCTTAGGAAATGAAAAATTAATGCTGTGCAAAATACCTTTTTGAAGCAATTGAAATTAATCTTAATATCCAATGGCATTCCCATCTTTTCTTGATTCAGAAGCTCCAAAGTATACCCCTAGTTCATCATCGTACTTAATGGCTTGATAACCCCCAAAAGAACCAAGACTATAATTGACTTTATGTCCATATTTCATGAGTTTTCTAATTTCATTGTAATTAAACCCAGATTCTAAAGATATTTCTCCTCCATCTAACATAGTTCCACCAGTTGGTTGCTGTTCCGAAGAGTGTCTAATTCTAGGGGCGTCACCTGCTTCCTGAAGATTCATCCCAAAATCAACCAAATTAATAACAATTTGAGCATGCCCTTGGGGTTGCATTGCCCCACCCATTAATCCAAAACTTATCAAAGGCTTGCTGTTTTTTGTAATAAATGCTGGAATAATTGTGTGAAAAGGTCTTTTTAAAGGCTCATAGACATTAAAATGATTTTCTTCAAGAGAAAATAATTCACCTCTGTTTTGAAGCATAAAACCGAGTTCTTGTGGGACTATTCCTGATCCCATGCCCCTATAATTACTTTGAATTAATGACACCATATTTCCATCCGAGTCTGCAGTGGTTAAATAGATTGTATCACCATTTTCAATGTTTGCAGCAGACACTTTTCTTGCCGATCTTTTTGGATTGATCTCTTGTCTTCTGTCATCAGAATATTCTTTTGAAATCAAATACTTAATTGGAATGTCATTGAATTTCATGTCAGAATAATATTTAGCCCTGTCTGCAAAAGCAATTTTTTTAGCCTCTACAAAATGATGAATGTATTCAGCTGAACCAAAACCCATTGCCTTTATATCATACCCTTCAAGAATATTTAATATTTGAAGTGCTGCAATTCCCTGTCCGTTGGGTGGAAGCTCCCATATATCGTATCCTCTATAATTTGTAGATACCGGTTCAATCCATTCTGACTTATGATTTTTTAAATCTTCAATTGAAATGAAACCGCCTTGAGAAACTACAGCCTCTGAAATTTTTTCCGCAATTTCACCCTCATAAAATCCTTTTCTTCCTTTTTTTGAAATAATTGATAACGTCTTTGCTAAGTACGGGTTTTTGAAAATTTGCCCTTTTTTTGGTGATTTCCCGTTTATAAGGTAAGTTTCTTTGTAATTGGGATAGCTTGAATAAAATCTGGATGATAAGTTCATGTAATATGAAACCAACTCAGTTACTGGAAATCCGTTATTGGCGTAGTCAATAGCTGGAGCTAGAATTTCTTCTATTTTAATTTTTCCAAATTTTTCGTGTAATTCAAACCATCCATCAACACACCCTGGCACACTAATAGACAATGCACCATAAGATGGGATTTTTTCATATTCATTTTCCTTAAAATAATTTAACGTTAAATTTCTTGGAGATCTACCGCTTGCGTTTAATCCATATAATTTTTTATCCTTTTCAATCCAAACCAGTGCGAATAAATCGCCACCAATTCCATTTCCAGTAGGTTCCATCAGCCCTATGGCTGCATTTGCGGCAATTGCAGCATCAATTGCATTTCCACCAGATTTTAAAATTTCAACTCCTATTTGACTTGCAAGAGGATGACTAGTGGCAACCATACCATTTTTAGCGATTGTTTCTGACCTAGTTGCAAATAAATTCCCTGTTATTCTATCTTGTGCTATTACATTAAAACAAAAAAATAGAATTATATAGCCAAAAATAGAATTGGTGTTTGTAAATCTTTGAAAAGTCATTTAAAAAAAACTCAAATCCAAATTTACCAAAACTCTGTAATTTTTGTTGCTAAATAAAACGCATTATTTTAGGAGCATGAAAAAAACAAACACGCTATCAATTATTTTATTATCAATTTTTGTTTTTTCTTGTAGTAAAAATCAAAACGATGGATTTCAAGGCTCTGAAGTTAATGAGATTGTAAAAGGTAATGTTATATTAATAATTGCTGACGACTTTGGCTTAGATGCTTCTGTTGGATATTCTGTGGGAAATCAAAAACCTAACATGCCAGTTATCCTAAACTTAATCGATAATGGAATTACATTTAATAATGTTTGGTCAAATCCAGTTTGTACTCCAACAAGGGCAACAATACTTACCGGAAAATATGGCTATCGTACTGAAGTATTAAATGTAAATGATAGACTTTCAGAAAATGAATCAACAATTTTTAATTATTTAAATCAAAATACAAATTATAGTTCTGCCTTAATTGGTAAATGGCATTTAGCAGGGACACCTCCAATTCTAAATCACCCCAATAGTCTTGGGGTTGAGTTTTTTTCTGGAATAATTGGGGGAGGAGTTCAAGATTATTATAACTGGACATTAAATAAAAATGGTGTGAATGAAAATGTAAATCAATACACTACATCAAAACTCACAGATGAAGCTATAAACTGGATTAGAAATCAAGAAAAGGAATGGTTTTTATGGTTGGCATACAATGCGCCACACACTCCATTTCATCTAGCTCCAGTAAATCTACATTCTTTAGGTCAATTACCCTCTGATCAGGCCAGTATTGATGAAAATCCAATTCCTTATTATTTTTCAATGCTTGAGGCAATGGATTCGGAAATTGGAAGATTGTTATCTAGCTTAGATTCCGATGAACTTGAAAAAACAACAATACTTTTTATTGGAGACAATGGCACTCCAAACCCTGTTTCGCAACAATATAATAGTAGAAGGGTTAAGGGAACTCTATACCAGGGCGGAATTAATGTACCGATGATTATAAGTGGCTTCCAAGTAAATAGAAGCAATACTCAAGAGAATTCATTGATAAATTTGACTGATTTATTTACCACAATATTAAAACTGTGTGGCATGAATATTTCAAACATTAATGACAGTAAAAGCTTTTATAATTTATTAAATTCTGCGTCTTCACAAGAAACTAGAGAATATGTGTACTCTGAATTGGGACAACAAAACTTTACAATTAGAAATAAAACACACAAGTACATCAGTTTTGATGATGGTACAGAGGCATTATTCAATTTAAACAACAATCCATTTGAAAGACCAAATTTACTTAATGCCAACCAGTTACCTCTTACGGAAACAAATCGTAACAATTTAGAAGATTTAAAAAACAAATTATTTGAAATTAGAAATTGAGATTTTATACCCTACAATTGTTTTAAATTACTATCTTTAATTTAATCCTCTGGTGAAGCAAAAAGCTGTGTAAACAGTAAACAGTAATCGGAGGATTTTTAACTTCAAAAAAATATATGAAAAAGAAGATTTTATTTATTTCTTTCGCAATTTCCTTTGGACTTTACGCGCAAGAAAACATCAAATACCAAAAACCTTCAAATGAGATTTTAAATCTTGTGGAATTTGACAGGCCACCTTCAATTCAATATGACGATGAAAAAAAATACATATTGTTTTTATTCAGGGATAATTATAAATCAATTGAAGAACTTTCAGTAAAAGAAATGAGATTAGGTGGGTTAAGGATTGATCCAGCAACAAATATTGGAAGTAGAGTAACTTATTACAACAACATTAAAATTAAAAATTTAAAGAAAAAAAAACAGGAAATTTCACAAGTCAAAGGATTACCAGAAAATGCAAAATTAAGTAACATTTCTTGGTCACCTGACCAAAAAAAAGTAGCTCTAACCAATACAACTAAAGATGGGGTAGAGCTTTGGATGTTAAATATTGAAACTGGAAAATTATCTAGGCTAACGAACCCTATATTAAATGCAAATTTAGGCGATGTTATAAACTGGAACCATGATAGTAAATCTATTTTTGTTAAGGTAATATCTCCAAATAAAAAATCATTAATTGATAAGTTGAATATAGTCCCAGAAGGACCAACCATATCCACAAACTTTGGTAAAAAAGCGCAAAACAGGACTTATCAGGATTTACTCAAGGACAGAGCAGATGAGCATAATTTTGAACAACTTTCCCTTTCAGAAATTCATAAAGTTTACATCAATGGAAAAATCAGCAAATGGCTTGGTCAGGGGATGTATAGGCGTATTTCTTTGTCTCCAGATGGTAATTATGTTTTGATTACTCAGATAAAAAAACCATTTTCTTATTTGGTAACTTATGGGCGATTCCCATCTCGAACTGATGTTTACAGTAAGGACGGAGAACTTGTTACAAATCTTATTAAATCTCCATTAATTGAGGAACTGCCTAAAGGATTTATGTCTGTAACAGGTGGAAGACGAAATTTTAGTTGGAGAGCTGACAAGCCCTCAACGATATTTTATGTGGAAGCTCTTGATGGAGGAGATCCAGCAAAAAATGTTAAATATAGAGATGAGGTATTTCAACTAGATGCACCTTTCAATGGTAAAGGAATTAGTTTGATTAAAACCATTAATCGTTTCAGTGGAATAGATTGGGGAACCAATGATTTAGCAATTGCATATGATTCTTGGTGGAACACTAGAAATAGGAAATCATATGCTTTTAACCCATCAAATTCTAAAATTGCTCCAAAAATAATATCTGATAGAAACTATCAAGATGTTTATACTGACCCTGGAAATTTTCTAAAAATTAAAAATAAATATGACAGGAATATTTTGATGAACTATAACGGATATTTATATTTATCAGGTCCCGGATATTCAATGGATGGACAATTTCCGTTTATTGACAAAGTAAGCACAGTTGATTTTAAAAAAAGCAGAATTTATCAATCAAAATATACAGATAAAGTTGAATCTATTCGAAACTTTGATCCAATTACAAATGAAATTACAGTAAGAATAGAATCCCCAAAAAATTTTCCAAATTATTACATTAAAAACTTTAAAGATGGGAGTTTAAAAAAAATTACTAATCTTAAAAATCCATTTACAGATTTAAATAATGTATACAAAGAAAAAATCACGTATTACAGAGATGACGGTGTTGAACTTTCTGGAATTTTGTATTTACCTATGAATTATGATACTGTGAAAAAAGAAAAAATGCCAATGATTCTTTGGGCTTACCCTAGAGAATTTAAAGACAAAAAAAGCGCTTCACAAAACACCAAAAACTCAAATGAGTTTACTTATCCTTATTATGGTTCAATGATATATTGGATTACAAAAGGATATGTAGTTTTAGATGACGCTTCATTTCCAATTATAGGTGAGGGTAAAAATCAACCAAACGATAGTTTTAGAACACAATTGGTGGCCAATGCAAAAGCTGCCATTGAAGCTGTCGATAAGTTAGGTTATATAGATAGGAACAGAATAGCTGTAGGTGGACATAGCTATGGCGCATTTATGGTAGCAAATTTGCTATCCCATAGCGATTTATTTGCTGCTGGAATTGCTAGAAGTGGAGCTTACAACAGAACATTAACTCCGTTTGGATTTCAAAGTGAGGAAAGAAGTTATTGGGAAGCTCCTAATACCTATTATTCAATGTCTCCATTTATGCATGCAGATAAAATGAAAACCCCATTGTTATTAATACATGGTGAAGATGATAATAATTCTGGGACCTACCCTATGCAAAGTGAAAGATATTTTAATGCACTTAAAGGTCTTGGGGCTACAGTAAGATTGGTAATGCTTCCAAAAGAAAGCCATGGCTATAGATCAAAAGAGAGTATTTTACATGTTCTTTGGGAACAAGATAAATGGCTTGAAAAGTATTTAAAGTCAAATTAATTACAATTTCAAAATGGATTTTGATGGATTTTTATTTGATTTAAATGGTGTTTTTTATGAAGACGAAAATATTATTTCTGGAGCAAATGAAACAATAGATTGGCTAAAAAAAAACGGTATTCCTCATAAGTTTATTTCTAATAATTCAACACTTTCAAGAAAATTATTTGTTGAAAAATTAAAAAAAATTGGATTAAAAATTAATATTTCAGAAGTAATTACATCAAATTATGCGGGTGTTTTGACTATAAAAAAAATGGGCCTAAAAAATTGTAAGCTTATAATGACAGAAGAAGCTAAGTTAGATTACAAAAAATTTCAATTGCAGAATAAAAAAATTGATGCAATTGTTATTGGCGACATTGGTGAAAAATGGAGTTTTAGTCTGATGAATGAACTTATGAATGACGTTATTAGTGGTGCAGAAATTATTGCTCTACACAAAGGTAAATACTATCAATCGCAAGGCAAGTTAAAAATTGATTGTGGAGCATTTGTCGCGGGTCTTGAATATTCAACATCTAAAAAAGCAATTTCTATTGGAAAGCCAAAAAAAAGTTTTTTTGATTTAGCTGCTTTTGATTTGGGAACAAATAAAATATGCTTAGTAGGTGATGATTTACATAATGATATTGAAGGTGGACAAAAAATGGGTTATAAAACTATTTTAGTTAAAACCGGAAAATATAGACAAAATATATTTGATAAAAGTAAAATAAAACCGGACTTTTGTATCCCATCAATAAAGGAACTTATTAAACTTTTTAAATTTTAGTTTTTATGAAAAACAATCTAATCCTATCAATAATTATGTTAATTAGCAGTTACAATTTTCTGATTTCTCAAAATTTTAGAGGACTTGATAGAAGCCCTATGGATAAAACATATTATCCAACTTCTTTCAGATCAACAGAAAAAATTGTAGAGATTACATATAGTAGACCACAACTTCGAGGGAGAACTTTTTCAGAAGTTGTTCCAGATGATAAAATTTGGAGAACAGGTGCTAATGAGGCCACCATAATCACGGTTTATAAACAAATCCAAATCGATAATCTTATATTGGAACCTGGTACATACACATTGTTCACAATTCCTAAAGGAAATACAATAACTGTAATAATAAGCAAACCTAATAGCAATTTTAATTGGGGTACATACTCATATAATAGCGATGATGATATCCTTAGATTAAATGTTCCTCTAAATAAAGATGAGAATTCTCTTGATGTATTTTCAGTAGCATTTTCAGCTAGTTCAGAGCAACCTAAGATATTTTTTGGTTGGGGTTTGAAAAGATTTGAAGTTCCTTTTCAAGTTGTAAATTGGATATAAAATATCATCTAAAATATTGGAATATACATTTATAGATTTAATAGATTTAATTTCAAATTCATATTTGATTGCAGTTTCTTTACTTGTTCAATTTGTAGTATATCCAACCTTTATTGAAATTGATAAAAAAAGATTCAAAATATATCATACAACATATTCAAAAAAAGTATTTTATATAATTGGCCCTGTAATGGTTTTTGAGATTTGCTGTTCTGTAATTAAAAACATTCTTATTATAGATTTAGTTAATATAATCACTGGAATAATAGTTGTTTGCATATGGATTTTAACCTTTGCGTTTATTGTTCCTATACATAATAAAATAAAAGTTGATTTATCAAAAAAAAATCTATTTCATTTAACCAAACTTAATCTTTTTAGAAGTATTTTATGGGTTATCAAATTTTGTTTTTTATTGATTTATTGATTATTATTTTTTTATTTAAAATGTAGTATGTTTATTAACAGATTTATTTAAATATTAACAATGAAAAGAAAAATACATGCAGTTTGGACAGGTGATGGAGCTAATGGTTCAGGGCTTTTATCGTCGCAAAGTGGTGCATTTGAAAATATGCCCTACAGTTTTAAGACAAGATTTGAGAATGAGGACGGAAAGCTCGGGACAAATCCCGAGGAACTTATTGCTGCAGCTCTTGCAGGCTGTTTTAATATGAAACTAAGTTTTGTTCTTAATGAATCCAATTTTAGCCCTGAAAAAATATCTACAGACGCCACACTATTATTTGAAGACGGAAAAGTAGTTTCTATCCATTTAGATATAAAAGCAAGTGTTCCTGAAATAACGCAAGAAAAATTTGTAGAATTAGCCTTAGAATCAAAAACGAATTGTCCTATTTCTGGCGTTTTAAATTGCGAGATTCAATTAGACGCTTCCCTTTTATAAATTTTAGAGTACTTTACTATATTAAAATTTTATGATTAGTTGGAAATGTAAAAGTACTTGGAAAAAAGCAAGGGTTAATACACTTTGGTGCTTGCTAGGATGTTCAATTGGGGATTTTGGAACAATTTTTTTCTTTCAAAATATTCACCATGATTTGTCAACACTATCAGTAATGTGTTTAGCAATATTTAATGGCTTAATAACTTCTATTCTTCTTGAGACAATAATACTTATAAAACAAATGAGTTTAAAATCAGCTTTTAAAACCGCAATTGGAATGAGCTTTATTTCAATGATAGGCATGGAGGTGGCTATGAATATCACGGACGTGTTACTCACAGGCGGGGCATTTCTTAGCTGGTGGGCAGCAATTGTTATGTTGATGGTTGGTTTTATAACACCACTTCCTTACAACTACTGGAGGTTAAAAAAATTTGGTGTGAGCTGTCACTAACACGCTAATCAAAAAATGAATTAGGTGTTTAAGCAGTGATTAAATCTTCTGTACGTTGGTTGCTGATTTTCCTCTTTCTCCTTCTTGAACTTCAAACTCAACATTGTCTCCGTCATTTATACTAGTTCCTTCATTTAAAGCGCTAGAGTGTACAAAAACGTCAAATCCTTCTTCAGTTGTTATGAAGCCATAACCTTTAGAGAAATTAAAAAATTTTACTGTTCCTTTCATTATTAAAATTTGTCAAGAGTACGACATAAAATTAAATAATCACCACTTTTTATTAATTTTTTTTTCATTCTTTCGAAAATACAGAGTAAATTTTTTAAAACTGTGCTGTTAATTTAATTATTGCACTAATTTTTTCTCGTTTATATATTTGTGCTGTGAAAAGTTTGCCATTAATATTTTCTGGGGTTATAATTGGAATAATTTTATTTCAATCAATTTTAGTAGCACCAGCTGTAAACAAAATAATTACTACTCAAGATGCTAGTATTTTTTTAAGGTACATTTGGCCCAAATTCTTTTTAATTATTGCTCTTATATCTTTTGGGGCATTATTAATTAATATTATTTATTCATATCCAAAAATATTTAAAATCCTAACTCTTATAAGTTTTTTGTTAATGTTAATATGTTTTTTCTTAACACCTGTAATTAACAATGCAAAGGATACTTTGAACGATCAACTTTGGTCAGTGTTACATTTACTAACCATCATACTTACTTTAATCACATTAATTTTAAATGTTTTAATTGTGGTTTTTTGGAAGGCCACTAATTAAAAATTAATTTCATTGGGGGGTAAATAACTAATTTTTAATCACTTTATAAATTAATTTTTCATCATTATCCTTGTCTGTAATACTTACAATGTATG
>PKDV01000059.1 GCA_002862715.1 Flavobacteriaceae bacterium
CCGTAGCCTAATGACATCCAAGGCTGTACGTGTGGTCCGTTCCCAAATTGGGTACCACGCCATACATATGAACTTGCAACATCAGCACCGAAATCCTGAGCCTCAACTTTTTGTGTACCAAAAGTTGTAAAAAATAACGCAGCAAAAGCAAGCGTTAAAAAAGAAGTAAATAGTTTTTTCATAATATTTATTTAATTGGCTTGAAAATAACAAATGTTTAACAACCGGGTAACAAATTCTTAACAAATCGAAACTTTTGTTAATAAGTTATGAAGTAAAAAATAGAGATTTACATCCATCTACGACTAGTTTTTTCAGCCTTAAATAAAACATTATTAACTATCTTTTTTAACAAATCATATTTGTACGTACTAACTCTTATTTGTCCGCCAGCAGTTAAAAAAGTAACATTTCCAAGGTTGTATTTTTTATGCCAAATTGGTTGTGTTAATACAACTGATTGAATCTTATAGCTCTGTATAATTTTAGTATTTATATCCCAAAATCCTGATTTTACTTTTATAAAATTATTGTAGAAATAAAGCTCATTATTTTTGTATAGCCTCCAATTTACAAATGTTGTAAACGATAAATAACCAATAATTAGAAAAGGAGTTATTGAAAATTTTAGTAATGGAAAAATCAAATAAATCGCAGTTACGATTAAAGAAGGCGTGAGACTAAAACAAAAAAAATTGATTATAAATTTTCTGATATTAGGTTTTAGTTTTATTGCTTGCCCAGTTTTTTTTTGATAAATAAATTCGAAAAGCTCATTTTTTTGGTCTAAAGAACAACCAGGTACTTTTATTGTATTTCTGTTATTTGAAGCGGAGGATTCATCACTTGATGCTTGATTTATTCTTATTTCTCGTATTTTAATTTGCTTTTGTAGCCAGTTTTGCGAGATTCTGAACTCTTGAACTTTTAAAGGTGAAAGGATTATAGATCTAGTTTTAATTAGACCAAATTCAATTTCTAAACTTTCTGATTTTTTCTTTGCGCTGAAATTAAAAAATTTAATAACAGTCGTAATTAAATTAAGTGTTAAAACAAAAGTTATGATTATTAGAACAATTAATAATATGAAATTTATGGTGTAGTTGGTGTCGAATAATACATTTTTTAAACTGTCTGCGTAATCTATTTTTAAATCATCAAGGTATTGTAATAAAACAAATGTTGTCCCAGTTATTAATCCAAGTGTTTCAAAATATCTGGAGGTAAGACCAGCCTTAACAAGTGTAATCAAATTGATTTTTAAAGATTTATTAATACTCTCTGAAATATTTTTTTTTGTAGACTTTGAATCAAAGTTTTTCTTGACAATTTGAGAGATAATTTTAAAGTCATCAGCAGTTTTTTTCGAAACTGCTTTTATGTCTACCTCGGTTGAGCTAGAACCAGCAGTATCCATCTGGATTTCATACAAATCAAAAATCTTATGTATTAAATTTTGATTTAAATTAATTTGCTGAATTTTTTCGAAAGGGATACTCAATTTAGTTTTTTTCAAAAAACCTTTATTTACAAGAAACTCGGATTTACTAAAATCAAAGCTGTATGCAAAATAATAATACTTAATAAATGATGCTGAGCCATACCATATAAAAATTACAATAAGTATGAAAAGGGCAACAGTATATTTTCCTTGAAAGATAGGAAGTAGAACAATTATGAAATTAAAAATATTTTTTCTAATAGATTCAAAAAAGAAAATGAATGTTCCAAAAGCCGATTGCTTTCTAAAATTTGAAAATCTTTCAATTACAGAAGCTTTGATATCTTCCATTAAAATTATTTTGATTTAATTTTTTCGATTTTATTAGAAACAAATTCCTTAAATTTTTTAGCATCTTCTAATTTGAATCCCTTGATGTTTATATCTGTCGTTGACCCTCCAGCTGTATAAAATTGAAGAGAGGCAAGGCCATAGATTCTAGAAAATATACCTTGATGTAATGCAATATGTTGAATTCTATTGAAGGGGATAAGCACAACAGTTTCTTCCAAAAGACCAAACTTGTAAATGACATCGTGCTCTCTAAAACAATACCCTCTTTTTTTGAAGGCATACCAACCATGAATGAACAAAAAAAACCAAAAAATAAAATAACAAACAGTCAACAAAAGTTTGAATTCAATTTTTCTTAAGAATTCAAATGCATTTAATGATATAAAATATGCCACTGTGAATATTAGAAAAGTTATCACAGTATTTATTGCAATTACATTATAATAGTCCTTCTCGATAGGGGTTATTTGCTCATTATCATACTCAGGTATATTTTTTACAAAAATTTTTTCATTACTAAATTTCTCCGACATAACTAATTAAAGTTAAAAACATAATTTGAATTTACTATCATTATTTTTGAAATGTGATTAATAAAAACAAAATTGTAATTTACACTTCCATCTTTGGCTCTTATGATGGTTTAATCCCGCAACCTCAATTTAAAGGAGTTGATTATATATGTTTCACTGACCAACCTTTTCAGTCTTCAAAATGGAAAATAATTATGGTCTCTTCCAAAATCAGTGATACTACTAGAAAATCAAGACATCCTAAAATTTTACCACACCTGTATTTAAAGGATTATAAATATTCAATTTATATTGATGGAAATATATTGGTATTAAGGAACCCTAAAATTCTTTTCAATAAAATCTTAAAAAATTCCCCAATGGGCATTTATGACCACAACCAGGCATCTGATGCTAGAGACTGTGTTTATAAGGAGCACAAAGCAATAATTGATATATATAATGAGCGTGGAATTTTGAAAGATGATTTAGTAACCATAAAAAATCAAATAACTAGATATAAAAAACAGAATTATCCACACGAAAACGGTTTAATTTCTGCAACAGTTTTGTTTAGAGAGCACCATAACCAACAGGTTGTAAAAACCATGGAAACTTGGTGGAATGAAATAAAAAATGGAAGTAAAAGAGACCAACTTAGTTTTAATTTTTCCGCATGGAAAAATAGTTTTGAACCTCATATAATAGACGGGGATGTGAGAAACAATGCGTACTTTTATATGCTAGGAAAACACAGAAAAAGTTTTTTTAAAAAATTAATTACATACAGAATAAAACATCTGTTTGGATTAATAAGACACCCTAAAATTCATTATGATTAAAGAAAAAGTTATTAATAAAATTAAAAATGGAGTAGCTACAATAAATTTCAGTCATCCAAAACAGAACTGCCTGACTAGTAATTTATTGGATAAGTTAACTTTTGAAATTAATGGTTGTTCTTTAAATCCAAAAGTTAAAGTTATTGTACTCCAAAGCGATAAATCAATGGCTTTTTGTGCTGGCGCATCATTTGATGAATTGATTAGTATAAAATCATTAAGTGATGGTATAGTTTTTTTTTCAAAAATTGCAAATCTTTTAATCTCCATTAAAAACTGCCAAAAAATCGTGATTAGTAGTGTTCATGGAAAAGTTGTAGGAGGTGGTTTGGGTTTGTTAGCAGCGAGTGATTATGTGATAGCAAGTCAAAAAGTACAAATTAAATTATCAGAATTAGCTATTGGCATTGGACCATTTTTGATAGCACCATTGGTTAGGAGAAAGATTGGAGTTTCAGCCCTTTCATCATTAGCGTATAACCCAAAAAAATGGAAATCATCTGATTGGTGTTTAGAAAATGGATTAATTAATGATGTTGTTGACAATGAAAAAAAATTAAATTTGACTTTGAATGAATTTACAGACGAGGTTATAAATTTTCAGTTGGAATCTTTAACCATGTTAAAAAAAGTACTTTGGTCTGATAAAAAAATTGATAATATCATATTGGAAAATGCTCAAATTTCAGCGAGACTTTTACTAATGCCTAAAACTCAAAAAATCTTAAACAAAATTAAATGAGCTACATCAGAGTAACCAAAAAATTTAAATTTGAAAGCGGACACGCTCTTTACGGGCATGACGGGAAGTGTAAAAATATTCATGGTCATAGCTATCAATTAGAAGTAACAGTCCAAGGGAAACCAATCGCTGATAAGAACAATCCTAAATATGGTATGGTAATTGATTTTTCTGACTTGAAAGAAATTGTAAAAAAAGAAATTGTTGATGAATTTGATCATGCAACTGTATTTAACGGAAATTCACCTCATTTAGAACTTGCAAATACTTTAAAGAGCAATGGCCACAAAATTATAACAGTAAATTATCAACCAACTTGTGAAGAAATGATTATTGATTTTGCAAGAAAAATTAATTCAAGATTGCCTTCAGAAATTAAACTTTATAAACTTAAATTACATGAAACAGCTACATCTTTTGCTGAGTGGTATGCTAGCGACCAGTAATTTGTAAATTAGTATAATGAAAATTCCAAAAGGCAAAAAAGTATATTTTGCTTCAGACAATCATTTGGGGGCTCCAAATCTTATTGAAAGTCAAAAAAGAGAAAAGATTTTTGTTAAATGGTTAGATAAGATTAAGGAAGATGCACATTCAATATATCTTTTGGGGGATTTGTTTGATGTTTGGATTGAATACAAGCATGTTGTTCCAAAAGGTTTTGTAAGAGTTTTAGGAAAATTGGCAGAACTTGTAGATAACGGAATACCAGTTTACTTCTTTGTTGGAAACCATGACATGTGGATGAAAGGATATTTTGAGAAAGAACTCGGTATTAAGGTTTTTCATAAACCAGAACAAATTGAACTTAATTCAAAAAAAATATTATTAGGACATGGAGATGGACTTGGACCTAATGATAATGGATATAAAAGATTAAAAAAGGCTTTCAAAAATAAGTTACTACAATTCATTTTTAGATTAATTCACCCTGATATTGGACTTTCAATCGCGAAATTTTTATCTAACAAGAATCGGATAATTTATAGTGGAAAAGACAAATTCTACAGTAATCCTGATGATGAATGGTTGGTAGAATATTGTAAAAAAAAGCTTTTAAATAATAATATTGACTACTTTATTTTTGGACATCGTCATTTGCCTCTTGAAATTAATCTACCAAAAAAATCAAAGTATGTAAATTTAGGAGATTGGATTAATTACAACAGTTATGCCTCTTTTAGTGAAGATAAGATCACACTTTCTTATTGGAATAAATAATGATTGAAAGACAAAATATTCAATATGAAAATGTAGTAATTATTGGCATTATAAATGAAAATCAAAATGCAGATAAAACTCAGGAATTTCTTGACGAGTTATCCTTTTTAGCATTCACTGCAGGAGGTCAAGTTTTAAAAAGATTTACTCAAAAAATAAAAATTCCAAACTCAAAAACCTTTTTAGGTGCTGGTAAAATCGAAGAAGTAAAAATTTTTGTTAAAAAAAATGAAATTTCAACTGTAATTTTTGATGAAGAACTTAGCCCCGCACAACAAGGAAACATTGAGCAAATCTTACGTTGTAAAATTATTGATAGAACAGGACTAATCTTAGATATTTTTGCACAGAGAGCAAAAACAAGTTATGCTAGAACCCAAGTTGAATTAGCTCAGTATCAGTATTTACTTCCAAGATTAAAAGGATTATGGACTCATTTAGAACGCCAAAGAGGAGGTATAGGAATGAGAGGACCTGGAGAAACTGAAATTGAAACAGATAGGAGAATTGTTCGTGACAAGATTTCATTACTAAAAAAAAAATTAGGTTCAATTGATAGGCAAATGTCAACTCAAAGGGGCAATAGAGGTTCCCTTGTTCGAGTTGCACTGGTTGGTTATACAAATGTTGGAAAATCTACAATTATGAACTGCCTTGGGAACAGCAATGTTTTCGCTGAAAATAAATTATTTGCCACACTTGATACTACTGTTAGAAAAGTTGTAATTCGAAACCTTCCTTTTTTACTTTCAGACACTGTTGGTTTTATAAGAAAACTTCCAACGCAACTTGTTGAGTCATTTAAAAGCACATTAGATGAAGTTTTAGAAGCAGATTTGTTGCTTCATATTGTTGATATATCTCATTCTCAATTTGAACAGCAGATAGATTCAGTAAATTTAATTTTATCACAAATTAAGGCAAGTCACAAGCCAATGTTGTTAATATTTAATAAGATTGATAATTATAGCCCAGAAAATTATGATGAAACAGATTTAACAATAAAAAGAGATAAAAGACATTATACATTATGTGAGTGGGAACAAACTTGGATGGCAAAGAATGAAGGGAATGTAATTTTTATTTCAGCAATTGAAAAATCTAATTTTGAAATTTTTAAAACAAAGTTGTATCAAATTATCAGACAAATACATATTAGTAGATTCCCCTACAACCATTTTTTATATCCAGATTCTTAATTTAATTTAATATTAACACCAATCCCAAATATTTGGCGAGTTTGAAGTTTTTGAACTGCATTATCGTCATATACTAACTGAATAATAAGGTTAGTTGATATTTTTTCGTTGACTTTCATTTTAGCTGAAATTAAATAATCCAAATCAACATTTTCTGCTTTCCCTAAATAATCTGAGTATAATCCTAGTCTTTGCTCAAGCTCCAAATTCTCCATTGGGTTAAATGAATAAAACGCACTTACCGAAGCTCCTAATTCAAACCTATGGTTCTCTCCTTTTTTAACCCCAAAATATTCTTTACCGTCAGTAAGATTCATAGTAAATTTTCTACTCACCAAGGTTAGTCTTTGAGTAAAAGGAGCAATATTTACCCAAAGTTTATCATCTTTTTTCCAATATAAACCTACCCCCAACTGAATGTATACTGGTGAAAAAAATTGAGTTTTTAATGTTTTTATCTCGTTACCATCATCATTTTCTCCATATGTAAACCCCTTTGCAAATTGAGTTTTTACTCCAAATACAGTTGAGTAGCTCCATCTTTCTGAGAAACTTTTTCCTAGTAGAGATTGTAGATCAAATCTGTCATTAGTTTTTCTTAAAAATTTACTTCCACTAATTTTGGTTAGCCCAAAGTCTCCCAAAAATTTTGTATCCCATTTCCAACCATTTTTTTCATAGTTTAAGTCGTAGTCTGCGTGAAAACTGAGAGATATACTATTTTCACCTCCAGAAACCCACTCGCTAAATGAAGTTTGATTAAACAGCAGCGTAGCCTCTCCACCCTTTGTCCAGTCGTCACTATTTTCAATTTGACTAAAAATTAAATTAGAAACAGCAAGTAAAAGAAATATGTTTTTTAAAAATATTTTCATAGTTGTTTTTTGAAAAGTGGTACAGAAGAACAAGCTTCACCATATGAAAGTTTTTTGACGTATGGCAACAGCATTGAAATAACCATTCCCATGGCTTGCTGAGGAACAGGTTTGTTGCTGCAACCCTTAATCATAACAGTTTTATCCTTATATTTTTTTGCATCAAATTTTAAAAGTTTTCGAGTGAATAAAAATTTTTCTAAATCATCAAGATTACCAATAACAACATCTTTTACATATGGTGACAAATAATTGATAAAAAGAAGTTCCGCCCATTTAGGAACTAAAATTTCCTTAGAGCAATAGACGGCAACATAATTGTTTGAATATATACTCCAATTAAATGAATTTAATTTTTCACGAAATTTAGATTCTACTAGGACCCCTCCTTCTTCTAAAAAATTTTCAATTGAAATTAAATTTCTAATTCCTTCAACATATAGTTCCTCTAAATCTACAACCTCAAGAGAACTATTAGCTACACGATTAATTATTTCGTCGCTCATCTTTTATAAAAAACCTAATTCCAGTTTCGCTTCATCACTCATTAATTCTTTGTTCCATGGTGGGTCGAAAGTCATTTCTAATTCAACATCACTTACTTGGTCAAGGGATTTTACCTTATCCTTAACTTCTTGTGGTAATGACTCAGCTACAGGACAATTAGGAGTTGTTAAGGTCATCAAAATTTTCACCATATTTTCATCATTAACATTGACATCGTAAATAAGCCCAAGTTCGTAAATATTCACTGGTATTTCAGGATCATAAATGGTTTTAATAACTTCTATAATCCTATTTTCAAGTTCTTTTTTATTCATCATGAAAGTTTAGTTTGGTAAGCTATCGCATACATCTTTAATTGTTTAATCATAGATCCAAGACCATTCGCTCTTGATGGAGATAAATGTTCTTTTAATCCAATTTTATCAATAAACTCAGTATCGCTTTCAATAATTTCTTTTGGATGATGACCTGAAAAAACCCTTAACAGAATTGCTATAATACCTTTGGTAATTATTGCATCACTATCCGCAGTAAAATTAATTTTTTCTTTAATAAGCTCAGCATGTAACCATACTTTGCTTTGACAGCCTTTAATAATATTATCATCTGTTTTATTATTTTCCGAGATTAAAGGAAGTGATTTCCCAAGCTCAATCATGTATTCATACTTTTGCATCCAGTCATCAAAGAGGGCAAACTCAGACACAATTTCATCTTGTTTTTGACGAATACTCATTTGAAATAAATATACATATTAAAGCAACATTTTAACAGCTTTTTTCACTCCATTAACAAACATATCTACTTCCCTATGAGTGTTGTAAAAAGCAAATGAAGCTCTAACTGTGCCATTTATGCCATAAAAATCCATGATAGGTTGACAACAATGTTGACCTGTTCTAACTGCTATTCCCATTTTGTCAAGAATTGTTCCTAAATCATAATGATGAACCTTATCCACATTAAATGAAATCACAGGAACTTTATTTTCAATATCTCCATAAATTTTCATGCCAGTAATTTTTCTTAACTGATCTGTTGCATTTTTTAGCAAGTCTTTTTCATGTGACTCTATAAAATCAAATCCAATTTTATTTATGTAATCTATTGCAGCTCCAAACCCAACTGCACCAGCAATGTTAGGAGTTCCTGCTTCGAATTTATGAGGAATATCAGCATAGGTTGTTTTTTCAAATGTAACTTGGTCTATCATTTCTCCACCTCCTTGATAGGGGGGTAATTTTTTTAACCATTCCTCTTTTCCATATAACATTCCTATCCCTGTAGGGCCACATATTTTGTGAGCAGATGTAGTGTAAAAATCAGCATCTAAATCAGTAACATTAGTAATTAAATGGGGAGTTGCTTGTGCACCGTCGATTAAGACAGCTGCATCAAATTTATGAGCCAATCGTATTATTTCCTTAACAGGATTTATGATTCCAAGTGCATTAGAAACATGGTTAACAAAAACAACTTTTGTCCTATTATTTAGAACACTTTTATAAGAATCCAAATTCAATGTACCATCTTTTTTCATTGGCAATACTCTTAGTAAAGCCCCAGTTTTTTCTGACAACATTTGCCATGGAACAATATTGGCATGATGCTCGAGTTCAGAAACAATTAGTTCGTCACCTTTTTTTAGAATTGATTCAAAACCGTTTGCAACAAGATTTATCGAGTGAGTTGTACCAGAAGTAAGAATTATTTCTTCTGATTTTCGAGCGTTAATATGAGCTCTTATTTTTTCTCTAGTTTTCTCGTATAAATCGGTTGCTTCTTGGCTCAGAAAATGTACACCTCGATGTATATTTGCGTTAGTAGTTTTATAGTAATTGCTTATGGCATTTATAACTTGAAGTGGAGTTTGAGATGTTGCAGCATTGTCTAGATAAATTATATTATTTCCATTTATAATTCTTTTTAGAATTGGAAAATCTTCTCTAATCTTTTTAACATTTAAATTTTCTTTAAACATCAAATCCGATATTTACCTTAAGTTTATTTGCAATTAATTTATTTATTCTCTTTTTAAGCGAATCAATATTTACACTTTTCAATACATTATTTGAAAAAGCATACATCAATAATCCTTGTGCTTCTTTTTTTGGAATTCCTCTACTTTGCAGATAAAATAGGGCATCTTCGTCAAGTTGTCCAATTGTGCAACCATGACTACATTTAACGTCGTCTGCAAAAATTTCCAACTGCGGTTTAGTATTAATGCTTGACTTATCATCAATTAAAATATTATTGTTTTGTTGAAATGCATTAGTTTTTTGAGCTTCTTTCTCAACTATTATTTTACCATTAAAAACTCCTGTTGAATTTTCAGAAAAAACACCCTTATAATCTTGATGACTTTCACAGTTAGGATGTGCGTGATGAACCAAAGTGTGGTGGTCTACAAACTGACGCTCTTCAAGCAATGTTACTCCTTTCATTGTTGAACAAATATTTTTGTCGTGATGATAAAAGTTTAAATTATTTCGAATTAGTTTCCCCCCAAAAGAAAACGTATGAACTTTTGCATGACTATTTTTTTGCTGTGAAATAAAAGTACTATCAATAAGACTCGAGCTATTTTTATCATTTTGAATTTTATAGTAGTCTAGTTGTGCATTCTCTTCATTAAAAATCTCAGTTACAACATTAGTAAAACTGTTATTGTTATCAAGACTTTGGTGACGTTCAATTATCTGAATTTCTGAATTTTTATCCAAAACAATTAAGTTTCGTGGCTGTAATAATAAGTTTGGATTTTTTCCAGTTGAAAAGTGAATAATTTGAACAGGTTTTTCTACAACTTTATTTTTTGGCACATAAATATATGCACCTTCACAAGTGAATGCCGTGTTAAGAGCTGTCAATGAATCATCTTTTGTTGTAGCAGTGTTAAAATATTTTTTAATAATTGGCGAAAATTTTGATTTTGACAGCGCTGCGGAGAGCAAACAAACATCTACTCCGTCATGTGTTGTCTCAGATAAGTATGAATTGTAAACGCTATCAACAAAAACAATTTTATAAGTATCAACATCTTGGAGAATATAATCTCTAACATTATCCAATTTTAAACTAACTTCTTTTTTTGGAAATACAGAAAATGATTCTTTTGTTAAACCACGAAGTGAAGTATATTTCCAATCCTCCAATTTCTTTGTTGGGAAACCTTGATTCTCAAAAACTTCAATTGCATCTCTTCGATGTTTTTGAAGTTTATTTTGAGGACCATCTTCAGCATCAAATGCAAGAAAAGAGGACAGTAATGTTTCTTTTAATTCCACTATATTTCATTTTTAATCCAATCATAGCCTTTCTCTTCAAGCTCCATTGCGAGTTCTTTGGTACCAGACTTAACGATTTTACCTTCGTGAAGAACGTGTACAAAGTCTGGGACGATATATTCTAGAAGTCTTTGGTAGTGTGTTATAACTATAATTGCATTTTTCTCACCCTTAAGTTTATTGACTCCATTAGCAACAATCTTTAATGCATCAATATCTAAACCAGAGTCCGTCTCGTCTAAAATTGCAAGCTTAGGCTCCATCATAGCCATTTGAAAAATTTCATTTCTCTTTTTTTCACCACCTGAAAAACCCTCATTTAATGACCTTGAGAGAAATTTTGAATCAATTCCTAACATTGCTGATTTATCTCTTATTTTTTTTAACATCTGATTTGCAGGCATCTCCTCCAATCCTTTAGCTTTTCTTGTCTGATTAATAGCAGTTTTAATAAAGTTTGTAACCGATACCCCAGGAATTTCAACTGGATATTGAAACGACATAAATATTCCTTTGTGTGCACGTTCGTCAGGACTCATTTCAGAGATATCTTCACCATCAAACAATAAATCCCCTTGTGAAATTTCATATTCTTCATGACCTGCTATAACAGTTGAAAGTGTGCTTTTACCAGAACCATTTGGCCCCATAATGGCATGAACTTCACCAGCTTTTACATCTAGATTTATTCCATTTAAAATTGTTTT
>PKDV01000006.1 GCA_002862715.1 Flavobacteriaceae bacterium
TGAAGTAAATCAACAACATGTTTTTCGAGCTCATCTTTATTAATCACAATTTTCATTCCTTGACCCCCTAAGACGTACGACGGTCTAAGGAGAATAGGGAAGTTTAATTCATCTGATAAATCTAAAGCTTGTTCGGGAGTTGTAGCTACTCCAAATTCTGGATATGGTATGTTGTTGTCCTTTAATAATGTAGAAAAACTGCCTCTGTCCTCAGCTAAATCCAATGATTTGTAGTTTGTACCAATTATTTTAATTCCATATCTATCTAACTTTTCAGCCAGCTTGAGTGCGGTCTGGCCACCAAGCTGTACAATCACTCCTTCAGGATTCTCATGTCTAATAATATCATAGATATGTTCCCAGAAAACAGGCTCAAAATATAATTTGTCAGCTGTATCGAAATCTGTTGAAACTGTTTCTGGATTACAATTAATCATAACAGTCTCAAAACCGCACTCCGATGCTGCCAAAACACCATGAACACAACAATAATCAAATTCAATTCCTTGACCGATTCTATTTGGGCCAGAACCAAGAACAACAATCTTTGGTTTCTTAGACACAGAACTCTCATTTGCTACCAATTTTTTTCCATCTTTATTTTGTAGCTCTTCCTCAAAAGTTGAGTAATAATATGGTGTTTTTGCCTTAAATTCTGCGGCACAGGTATCTACGAGTTTATAAACTCTATTAACATTCATTTTAACCCTAAGTTCATAAACCTGACTTTCTAAACAAGATAACATATGTGCAATTTGTCTGTCTGCAAAACCTTTTTGTTTTGCTTCCAATAGCAATGCTTTATCTAAAGTATCAACAGAGTATTTTGAAATTTCTTTTTCAAGCAAATAAAGTTGTTCATATTGTTCTAAAAACCACATATCAATTTTTGTAATCTCGTATATCCTTTTTAAAGAAATACCCATTTGAATCGCATCATAAATCACAAAAACTCTGTCCCAACTAGCCTTGTTTAGTTTATTCATCACCGTGTTATAGTCCGTATAACCTTTACCATCAGCACCTAATCCATTTCTTTTAATTTCAAGTGATTGAGTTGCTTTATGTAATGCTTCTTGAAAGGATCTACCAATTCCCATAACCTCACCTACAGCCTTCATTTGTAATCCAAGTTCTCTGTCTGAACCTTCAAATTTGTCAAAATTCCAACGTGGTATTTTTACGATAACGTAATCAAGCGTTGGTTCAAATAAAGCAGATGTTGATTTTGTTATTTGATTATCAAGTTCGTCAAGACTGTAACCTATGGCTAGTTTTGCTGCAATTTTTGCAATTGGGTAACCAGAAGCCTTTGATGCAAGTGCTGATGAACGTGACACTCTAGGATTTATTTCAATTGCGATAATTTCTTCCTTTTCATCTGGACTCACAGCAAATTGTACATTACAACCTCCGGCAAAATCCCCGATACTTCTCATCATTTTAATGGCCATATCTCGCATTCTTTGATAAGCAGTGTCAGAGAGGGTCATTGCAGGGGCTACGGTGATTGAATCTCCAGTATGGATACCCATTGGGTCCATATTTTCGATTGTACAAATTATAACAACATTGTCATTTTTATCTCTCAAGAGTTCTAATTCGTATTCTTTCCAGCCTAGAAGTGCCTTATCAATTATAACTTCGTGTATTGGTGATGCCTCTAATCCCCTTGTCAAAAGAGTTTGGAAATTTTCTGGACTGTGAACAAATGAAGCTCCAGTACCACCCAAAGTGAATGATGGTCGTATAACCAATGGAAAACCAAATTCTTGAGCAATTTCCTTGCCCTTTAAGAATGATGTAGCTGTTTTCGCTGGTGCCACTGGAATATCAATTTTCTTCATCAAGTTCTTGAATTTGTCTCTATCCTCTGTGATATTAATGGCGTCAATATCAACACCAATAATTTCAACCCCAAACTCATCCCATATACCCTTTTCGTCCGCCTCAATACATAAATTAAGTGCCGTTTGACCACCCATTGTAGGTAGAACAGCATCAATTTTATGTTTTTTAAGAATTTCCTTTATTGATTTTGTAGTAAGTGGTTTTAGATAGACATGATTTGCCATTGATGGGTCAGTCATGATGGTTGCAGGATTTGAATTTATCAAGATGGTTTCTATTCCATCTTCATTTAATGAACGAAGGGCCTGACTTCCAGAGTAATCGAATTCGCAAGCTTGCCCAATTATTATTGGACCCGAACCTATAATTAAGATACTGTTTAGATTGGTTCTCTTAGGCATTTGTATGATTAGAAATTTTCTAAATCATTTTCGAATATATACAAAAAAAAGGTTAACTAAAACAAGAAAAAAATTATGTTTTCAACGATTTATCCACTTACTTTTTGTGACGGGGCTCTGAGGAAATGCTAATCTTTTTTCTGCCCTTAGCCCTTCTTGTTGCTAAAACTTTTCTTCCCGCAACAGTTGACATTCGTTCCATAAAGCCGTGTTTATTTCTTCTTTTTCTTTTGGATGGCTGAAAAGTTCTTTTCATAATTGTTTGTAAGTTGGGCAAATATACAATAACTCAAGTCATGGCAAAAACATGATAACTTTTATTATTATTTTTATAAAAAAATAATATGTTTCCAAAAAATATTAAAATAGTACTTTCTCTTATTTGTCTTGCTCTCTCAATATTTCAGTTTTTTGAATCTGAAATTGGTAATGGAATTGCTTTAATAATTCTTGCGTTAATGTTTATTTTCTTATATTTTAAAAATGAGATTATTTTGATTTCTTTTTTAAAACTAAGAAAACAGGATTTTGATGGTACACTTAAATGGCTAAATAGAATAAAGAATCCCAAGTCAGCATTAACAACAAAACAATATGGATATTATAATTTTCTGCATGGGTTAATTGAATCTCAAAAAAACTTGACTAAAGCTGAAAAGTTTTTTAAAAAGGCAATTTCTTTAGGACTGAACATGAAGCATGATTTAGCGATGGCTAAACTTAGTCTAGCTGGAATTTTGATGCAAAAAAGAAGAAAAAGAGAAGCCACATCACTACTTATTGAAGCAAAAAAATTAGATAAACAAGGCATGCTTTCGGAACAAATTAAAATGATGCAAAAACAGATGAAAAGAATCTAATCATCCAATATAATTTTTGGCAAATTCTCATTAAACCATTTTTTTTTGAAAATTATCATAGCATGGGTTCCACCCTTTAATGGAATAAATTTTTTTAAATAAATTATTGGGAAAACCATGTCATATGTCCCATGAATGTGTATAACATAATTTAAAGGTTTTTTTTGTTTCCAATTAAAAAATGCATCTAGTGCCCATTCAAGATAAAATGGGTCTCTATAAGAAAGATATTTCCTACTATGTTCCATTTTTTTTCTTGCTAAAGGCCCAAAAATAAATCCAACAAAAGCTTCAAAATCATCAATCCAATTTACAGGAAAAATTTTATAGGCTTTTGTTTTTCTAGAAATTTGCATATGGATTGGATATTCGTGCATTGATTTAACACTAGAAATAATAATAACTTTTTTAAAGGAAATAATTTTTGATATCTCTTGAACTATTATACCACCAAACGAGACTCCAACCAAGACGGGATCTTCATGCTTAATCTTTTTTGCTAATCTCTTACAATAATGTTTCAATGATTCGTCTTTGTAAGGCATTATCCAGCATAGTTTAAAAACCTCGAATGACTCTCCAAGATTTATAAAATCAAAGACTTTTTCATTTGCTGCTAAACCAGGCATTAAGTAAACGATGGTGTTTTGCTTTTTATTCATTAAACAAAATTTAAGTAGTTTTTTGTAAATTTGCTAACTATTTATTTTTTATGGAAAAAATTAATGTTATTGACAACTCTTTTTTGAGACAATTTGAAACAGAGGCTCCTGGAGGTTTAGCTAAAATTGAATATGCTCAGCAAGAGAGAAAAATTTTTCTAACCAAACTTGTTGTTCCATCTCAAGATTCAGCTAATGATTTTAGTGATAATTTTATAAAAGAAGTCTTATCTATAATTTCAGAACGTAACATTAGCATGATGCCAACTAGCCCTGAGATAGTGCGTTTTATTAGAAAAAATAAAAGATACAGAAGTATGCTCCCTATCGGAGTTAGAATTTAAGCATAAATTTCATTTTTAACTTTTACATTAGCAATTCCATCAACACCAATTGATTCTATATATACATCAATGATTTTGTTTGATAATGTTGGATCCCAATAAGTTTTTACTCGAATATAATTTGATGTATAACCATAAATAAAACCATTTTTATTTTCTGATTCGAATAAAACACTGTGTATAAAATCTTTATTCTCTGTATAAAATTTTCGAGTTTTTTTCGTTGATAAAATTCTCAACATCTTACTTCTACTGTACTTTTCTGGCAAACCAACTTTATTAAGCATATTGTATGCTTTAGTATCCATTCTCCCCGAAAATGAAAAAACATGTAAATAAGAAATATTTAGTGATTTTAAAAAATTATATGTTTCTAAAAAATCACTGTTAGTCTCACCTGGAAAACCAACAATAACATCTGCACCAATACATGCATTGGGAATTAATTTTTTAATTTCATTAATTTTACTTAGATATAAATTTGTACTATATCTTCTTTGCATTAAACCAAGAATTTTGTTACAACCGCTTTGAAGAGGAATATGAAAGTGGGGTACTAGTTTAGTGGAATTTTTAATAAATAAAATAATTTTACTTGTTAATAAGTTAGGTTCAATTGAAGAAATTCGGATTCTTTCCAAATATTTAATTTTATCTATTCTTTCGAGTAATTCAAGAAATGTATTGTTATGTTTTTTATTTCCAAACTCCCCTTTCCCATAATCTCCAATATTAACTCCTGTTAAAACAATCTCTTTAACTCCCTTACTAACCATATCATCAGCTTGAGTTAAAATATTTTCAATACTATCACTTCTTGAAACACCTCTAGCTTTTGGGATTGTACAATATGTACACTTGTAATCGCATCCATCTTGAACTTTTAAAAAGCCTCTAGTTCGACTTCCAATTGAAAAACTACTATGAAATTGGTTAACCTGACTAATTTCGCAGCAATAAGATTTATTTTTTGAATTAATGTTACTTTCAAAATAGTTTACTACATCAAATTTTTCATTAGCTCCTAACACTAAATTAACTCCCTTAATTTGAGAAATATCATCAGGTTTAAGCTGAGCATAACAACCAACAACAATAACATAAGATTGCGGATTAAACTTTTTAATTTTTTTTAATATGTTATAAAATTTCTTATCAGCATTTTCAGTAACCGAACATGTATTGATAACACATACATCAGAATTCTCTTCAAATGGTACTTCTTGGTAACCAGCATCTCTAAAAGACTCTGCAATTGTTGAAGTCTCAGAAAAATTTAATTTACAACCCAATGTGTAAAATGATACACTTTTTGAATTATTTTTCACTATCAAGGTATTTCTTCATGTTTACACTGTCAACATTAAATCCATTCGCTGAATAAAAATTAACGACACTTTCTTTGCAAAATAATGTTACTCGATAACAATTTTTTCTAATGCATATTTTTATTAATTCATTTATTAATGAGCTGCCAACCATATTTCCTCTAACACTGGAGTCAACAACAATATCTTCAATATGTCCAGCAACTTCACCTCTGATTTTATTTTCAACTACAACACTTCCATATGCAACAACTTTGGAATTATATATACCAACAATTGCATTTGAACTTGAATTAGAGGAAAAATTATCCCATGCAGTTTTTTTATCTATTGAGGATAAATCAATTTTTTTTAATTGATTGAGTAATAAAAATACATCATGTAAATCTTTTTTTAAGATTTTTCTGAATTTAACTGATGACATGAAATTAAATAATTATTACGGAGAAATTACTTCTTGAAACTTGAATATTTTGTTTTGAATTTATCTATCCTTCCCGCAGTGTCAACTAATTTTGATTTTCCAGTGTAGTAAGGATGAGATGTCCTTGAAATTTCAAGTTTTACTAATGGATAGCTAACGCCATCAACATCGATTGTTTCTTTTGTATTTGCTGTTGATTTTGTAATAAAAATGTCATTGTTAGACATATCCTTGAACGCGACCAAACGATAATTTTCCGGATGAATTCCTTCTTTCATAACTATATTAACTAAGAGATGCAAACTTAAATAAATTATCTAAATTTACCATACTCGATTAAAATTAAAATTTTAAGATGAAAACCACTGCAAAAACAGGAAATAGAAGTTACATCGAGGGTTCTTTTTCAGGAATAATTTCAATTTTATTATTATTTGCATCAAAATTAAATGAAAACTTGAACTATAACTTAGCTTTAAGTTTAATACCTGTTTTTTTCTCTGTTGTAAGTATAATTAAATTTAAAAAAAATAATAGTGGGCGCATTTCTGTAAGAGAAAGTTCAAAAATTGGAACTGGAGTATTCTTGGTATCATCCATTTGGTGTATTCCATACCTTTTTTTTGGTTCAAACAACCAGTACAGTGAATTTATACCAATGATTCTAATTTCATCAATTATTGTTGGACTAATAGTTGGTTTTCTAATTGGACTAATTTTAAAAAAATAAATTGAATAAAAAACCTGATATTTCTCTTGTCATTCCTTTTATTAATGAAATTGATTCATTACCCAAACTATATGAATGGATTACTGATGTTTTAGGTAAAAATCTTCTTTCATTTGAAATTATTTTTGTTGACGATGGTAGCTCTGATGGTTCATGGTTATGCATAGAAAAGATTTGTAATAATGACAAAAGGGTTAAAGCAATTCGTTTTCAAAGAAATTATGGAAAATCACAAGCACTTCATGCAGGATTTAAGCTATGCAAAGGAAACGTTGTTTGCACAATGGATGCCGATCTGCAAGACTCCGCAGAAGAATTGCCAAAATTATACAACATGATAATAAATGATGGCTATGATTTAGTTTCTGGATGGAAGAAAAAAAGATACGACTCGATTTTTTTAAAAAATTTTCCTTCAAAAATTTTTAATTGGGCTGCAAGAAATGTTTCCGGTGTAAAACTTAATGATTTTAATTGTGGCTTAAAAGCATATAAAATTGATGTAATAAAATCCATTGAAGTTTATGGCGAAATGCACCGTTATATTCCTGTGCTCGCGAGTCAAGCTGGGTTTAAAAACATTGGTGAAAAAGTTGTTTTACATAGTCCAAGAAAATATGGTAAATCAAAATTTGGACCCGACAGATTTATAAAAGGTTTTTTAGATTTAATTACTCTATGGTTTATAAATCGTTTTGGAAAAAGACCGATGTATTTTTTTGGTTTAATTGGAACATTAATGCTAATTGTGGGTTTTGGCTTTGCCCTTTATCTTGGAGTAGATAAAGTGATAATAAATACAAAAGGTAGATTAATTTCTGAAAGACCTGAGTTCTATGTTGCTTTAACCACTATGATTTTGGGAAGTCAGTTCTTTTTAGCTGGTTTTATAGGCGAAATAATATTAAGGAACAGAGACCATAGTTCAAGATATAATGTAAAAGAAATTATATCAAAAAACTGAAATTTAAATGATGATAATTCTTAAGTATTTAATTTGAAATCACAATTAAAATCAAAAAAATGGCTTAAATCTCCTTTTGATGTAATTACACAAAATGAGGTTAAAAGACTAATGAAAAATCCAACTTTACTTGAAGATGCCTTCTATAAAGATTTAGAATTTGGTACAGGTGGTATTAGGGGTATCATGGGAGTTGGACCTAACAGGGTAAACAAATATACTTTCGGAAAAGTGACCCAAGGTTTGTCAAATTATTTAAAACAATTTTTTTCGAATAATGATAAAATAAGCGTTGTAATCGGATATGATTGTAGAAACAACAGCAAAACATTAGCAAAAGTTGTTGCAAATGTTTTATCCGCAAATAACATCAAGGTTTTTTTATTTTCTGATCTTAGAGCAACCCCAGTAGTTTCTTATTCAGTAAAAAAATTGGATTGTAATTGTGGTATTGTATTAACTGCTTCGCATAATCCACCAGAATATAATGGTTACAAAATTTATTGGAAAGATGGTGGACAAATTATTTACCCCCATGACTCTCTAATAGCTTCTAAAATTAATAGCTTAGATTACGATGATATTAATTTTAACGGAAATGAGAAATTAATTGACTTCATTGACAATGAAATTGATATAAAGTTTTGTAAAGAGTCAATCATAAATGGTAAAATTGGAAATGGAGAGAGAAATAAAATTAAAGTTGTTTTTACACCCATCCATGGCACATCTATTATTACTATTCCTAATGTTTTTCGAGCTTCAGGTTATAAAAATTTTGAAATTGTTGAAGAGCAAGCTATTCCTGATGGAAATTTTCCAACTGTAGTTTCTCCAAATCCAGAAGAAACTGAAGCGCTTTCAATGGCTCTAAATAAAGCAAATAAAATTGATGCTGATATTGTTATTGGTACAGATCCTGATTCTGATAGACTGGGAATTGCTGTAAGAAATGAAAATAATGAGTTAGAGTTATTAAATGGCAATCAAATCATGATTGTTTTAACAAATTTCATTTTAGAAAAAGAAAATTTTAAAAATTTAAATAATCCATTTGTAGCAACTACTATAGTTTCATCTCCTATGCTCAAAAAAATTGCAGAATATTTTAATGTTGATTGTAAGCTTACATTAACTGGATTTAAATGGATTGCTAATTTGATAGAAAATAATCCAAAATCAAAGTTTATTTGTGGAGGAGAAGAAAGTTATGGATTTATGAAAGGCGATTTTGTTAGAGACAAAGATGCTATAACATCAAGTCTATTAGCATGTGAAATTGTAGCTGAGGCAAAGTCAAATAAAAAATCATTTTTTTCAATCCTGGTTGATTTATATGTGAAGTTTGGTCTATTTCATGATAAATTGGTTTCAATCCAAAAAAAAGGTAAAAAGGGGGCAGAGAAAATTAAAAACATAATGGATGGATTTAGAAATCAACCACCGAATTTGTTAGATGGAAGCGAAATTATAATTATTGAAGACTATTTAACTTCACAGAGATATCATGTTAGATTAAAAGAATTAACTGAAATTGATTTACCAAAATCTAATGTTCTTATTTTAATTTCAGCAGATGGAACAAGGGTTGCAATTAGACCAAGTGGAACTGAGCCAAAAATTAAATTTTATTTTAGTGTCAATATGAAATTAACAAAAAGCGAAAATTACAGGACTACAAAAATCATTTTAGAAAATAAAATCAAACGAATTTTAACTGAATTTGACATATAATTATGAGTAAAATTCTTTACATTTTGAAATACGCCATGCCTTATAAAGGATATATTTTTTTAAATGTATTTTTTAATTTCTTATACGCTTTTTTTAATGCAATTTCTTTCTTGGCTCTTATGCCAATGCTTGAGGTACTTTTTGGGGAGCAAAAAAAAATACTTGTCAGGCCAGAATTTAATTCACAAATTAACCTAAAAGATTACTTTTTTGAAACATTTTCTTTTTATGTAAACAGTTACTCTAAAGGTGACGAATCTAATGCATTGTTTTTTGTGATTATTGTAATAATTGTTTCGTTTTTACTAAAAAATTTGTTCAATTATTTAGCAATTTTTTTCATAACATACCTTAGAAATGGAGTTGTAAGAGATATCCAAAATAATCTCTACTCTAAATTTTTAAGCTTCTCTTCTAGCTTCCAAACAAGCAATCGTAAAGGAGATGCTATTTCAAGAATTACATCAGACGTTTTAGAAATTCAAAGGTCTTTTTTGGCTGTACTTGAAATGTTAATAAGAGAACCACTTACAATAATTTTTGCATTAATAGCAATGATGTCAATAAGTATTAAACTTACTATTTATGTATTAGTTTTTATTCCTCTTACGGGTTGGATAATTTCAATTATTGGTAAAACACTAAAATCTAAATCAGAAAAAGTTCAAAATGAGCTGGGTCGTTTAATTTCAAATGTAGACGAGACTTTATCTGGTTTAAGCATAATTCAAATTTTTACAGCAGAAAATATTTTTAAGAAAATGTTTTCAAAAATTTCTAATCGATTATATGTTTTTTCCAATAAGCTTGCTCAAAGACAAAGTTTAGCAAGTCCGATAAGTGAATTTTTAGGAATTTTTGTTATTGGAATAATTTTATTTGTTGGAGGTCGGTTAGTTTTAGTTGATAGGGTTTTAAGCGGGTCTGCATTTATAGCATATATGGGTTTGGCTTATGGTGTGTTAACACCTGCAAAAGGATTTGCTAAAGCTATATATAGTGTGCGAAAAGGTAATGCTGCTGCTTCGAGAGTTATTGAATATTTGTTTTACCAACCGAAAATTATTTCACGAAACAAGGCAAAAAAAATCGGCGATTTCAAAAAAGAAATTGTGTTTAAAAATGTTTCATTTCGATATGAAAAAGAAAATGTAATTAATAAAATTAATTTTAAAATAAAAAAAGGTGAAACTGTTGCCCTAGTTGGTGCTTCAGGTAGTGGAAAAACCACACTCGCAAACTTATTAGCAAGATTTTATGATTCAACTACAGGTAGTATTAAAATTGATGGAACTGAAATAAAAGATTTAAATATTATTGACTTAAGAAAGCTTTTTGGATATGTAACACAAAATTCTATTTTATTTCATGAATCTGTAAAGAATAATCTATTAATTTCAAACCCTAAAGCATCAAATGAGGAGATTTATTCTGCTCTCAAAATTTCAAATTCCCTTTCATTTGTTGAAAAATTACCAAATGGAATTGAAACTATAATTGGCGAGAATGGAAACAAACTTTCTGGTGGTCAAAAACAAAGGTTATCTATTGCAAGAGCAATTCTCAAGAATCCACCAATAATGATAATGGACGAAGCTACTTCATCTCTAGATACAGAATCTGAAAAGCTTGTTCAAGATGCTTTGCAAAAAATGATGAAAAATAGAACATCATTTGTTATTGCTCATCGATTAACAACGATAAAAGATGCAAATAAAATTATTGTATTGGATAAAGGATATATTGTAGAGGAAGGCACTCATAAATCTTTGTTAAAAGAAAATAAAATTTACAAAAAACTCATCGAACTTCAGTCCTTTAATTAGCAACGAATGTCTTTTCACACAAATCTTGTCAATGCAGTTATTAAAGGACTAGATTTAATAATAATTGAGGGTAAATATGCTGATAAAGTAATTTTCAAATTACTAAAATC
>PKDV01000030.1 GCA_002862715.1 Flavobacteriaceae bacterium
ACTCCAACAGCAGGCAGAGCGACACGGATTAAATCTGGACGTTGTGTCATCACAGCCCCAACAAGTAGACCACCGTTAGATCCACCTCGAATCGCCAAATAGTTATTAGATGTATAATTTTCTTTAATTAAGTACTCAGCAGCTGCAATGAAATCATCAAAAACATTTTGTTTGTTTGTTTTTATTCCGGCATTGTGCCAATTTCTTCCATATTCTCCACCGCCTCTAATATTTGGTACTGCATATATTCCACCAAGTTCCAACCATGCGGCATTGGTTATACTGAACCTTGGTGTTTGACTGATGTTAAATCCTCCATAGCCATATAAAATTGTTGGGTTATTTCCGTCTAAAACAGTCCCTTTTTTATAAGTTATTATCATTGGAATTTCTGTGCCGTCTTTAGAGTTATAAAAAACTTGTTCAGAAATATAGTTAGACGATTGAAAGTCAATATTCGGCTTCCAAAATTCTGAATATTCTCCACTAATAACATTGTACTTATATCTAGTTGAAGGAATATAATAGTTAGAGAAGTTAAAATATAATTCATTTTCATTTTTTTTTCCTCTAAAGCCAGATGATGTTCCAATACCTGGGAGTTCAACTTCACGAACAAGTGTACCATTAAAGTCGTATTGGTAAACCTTAGAAATCGCATCAATCATGTATCTGGTAAATATGAATCCACCACATTTTGATGCTGACAAAACAAACTCTTTTTCTGGAACTAAATCGGTCCAATAATCTCTTCCCGGATTAAAAAAAGAAGTTTTAACAATTTTTTTGTTTGGAGCATTGTAGTCCGTGACTAAAAATAATTCATTTCCATTATTGTCTAGTAGAGATGTATTTGATTTATAATCTCCAATTATAGTTTTTAGGCTTGAATTATTTTTTAAGTCTTTTATAAATAGCTTATTTCCTGTAGTTTTTATAGCGGCATCGATTATTAAAAATCTATCGTCTTCTGTGACATATCCTCTAACGTACCTGTTTTTTTCAGATGGATTACTTCCATAAATAACCTCATCAAATTTCTGTTTTGTTCCAAGTTTATGAAAATAAAGCTTGTGTTCCTCAGTTTTACTAGATAAAACACTCCCATCTGGCTCTTCATAAGAAGAGTAGTAAAACCCTTCATTCCCTTTCCAACTAATTGCTGAAAACTTAATGTTTTGTATTGTATCGCCAACAATTTCTCTTGAATCAACCTCCATAACAATTGCTTTTCTCCAATCCGCACCACCCTCAGAAATGCTGTATGCAACAAGGCTGGCATCTTTAGAAAAACTTAGGCCGGCAAGGGATGTAGTACCGTCTTTTGAAAATTTGTTAGGGTCTAAAAAAATTTCTGGTTCATCATTTTCCTTGTACCTGTATAAGATGCTTTGGTCTTGTAGTCCGCTGTTTTTGTAAAAATAAGTGTATTTACCTTCCACAAATGGTGCAGAAACCTTTTCATAGTCTAATAAATCAATTAGTCTATTTTTAATTTTATTCCTGTATGGAATTCTTTCAAGATATTTAAATGTAGTTTTATTTTGTTCTTCCACCCATTTCTCTGTTTCTTCGGACAAATCGTCCTCTAACCACCTGTAATTATCAACTATTTCATCTCCAAAATAAGTGTCAATGACGGCTTTTTTATTGGTTTTTGGGTATTTAATTTTTTTGTTTTCACTACATCCAATTAAGACAAAAAGGCCAATAATTAATGTAAAATTTATTTTATTTAAAAAGTACATTTTAATCGTTTTTAAGCATTCCAATTTCAGTAATTAATCTATCCATTTCATTAATGTCTGTCCCATCATAGTAACCCCTTATACGATTTTCTTTATCGATTAAAACAAAATTTTCAGTGTGAATCATATCGTGGGGGCCTCCATTTCCATCATTTTGAACAACTAAATAAGATTTTCTTGCTAAGGTGTATATTTCTTTTTTATCACCGGTAACTAGATTCCAAATTTTATCATCAACTTTATTTTCAATAGCATAACGTTTTAGCTGTTCAATAGTATCAATTTCAGGTGTGACGCTGTAAGATAATAATTTAACCTCAGGATATTTAGTTTTTAATTTTTCTTGAAGAGAGAACATATTTTTTGTCATTATAGGACAAATACTTGGGCATGTGGTAAAGAAAAAATCTGCAACATAAACTTTATTTTCATAATCTTTTTCAGTTATGGTTTGTCCATTTTGATTTGTCATTGTAAATGGAGCAATTGTGTGATATTTTTTTACAAATTGTATACTTTCATCAACAAGTTTTGGATCAATCATAGCTGGCTGATAGACTGGTAGTATTTGCTTAGGAGTTAAAACCCATACAAAGCCCGAAACGGCAATAGCACCAAAAATTATAAAAAATAAGACTATTTGAAAGTCATATCTACGATAATATTTCTTTGAAGTTTTCTTTTTCATTATTCAAAGATACGATGCTTACGTTTTTTACTTTATATAAATCACGTACATTTGAAAACTAATTTTTTTGATGGAAGTTATTTTTATAAAAGCATTTCAACTTTTACTTTCTCTTGCGATTTTGGTCGTACTTCATGAGCTTGGTCATTTTATACCCGCTAAAATATTTAAAACCAGAGTAGAAAAATTCTATTTATTTTTTGACCCATGGTTTTCATTATTTAAAAAGAAAATTGGAGAAACAGTTTATGGTATAGGGTGGTTACCTTTTGGTGGATATGTAAAAATTTCTGGTATGATTGACGAAAGCATGGATAAAGAGCAAATGTCAAAACCTCCGCAGCCATGGGAATTTAGATCAAAACCCACTTGGCAGAGATTTATAATTATGATAGGCGGTGTAACAGTCAATTTAATCTTAGGGTTTTTAATATATTCAATGGTTTTATTTGTCTGGGGAAAGAATGTGGTTACTGTTGAAAATTTAAATTCCGGTTTCACTGTTTCTGAATCAATGAAAAAAATCGGTTTTGAAGATGGAGATAGAATTTTAAAAATAGATGGAAATGATTTAGAGGATCAAATACAAATAAATAACATCTTAGTTTCTAGATCCGTTGATGTTGTTGAAGTTATAAGATCAAACGAGTCTAGGGAAATCATTAACATCCCTGATAATATTGGACTCGAAATTATTAGTGCTGGTGTAGTACCTTTTGCTCCAAACGTAAATAGTGTAATTGATTCTGTTCTAACAGACTCACCTGCTGACTTTAGTGATATAAAAAAAGGAGACATAATAAATAAAGTAAACGGCACTAAAATTTTGTCATTTGATGAATTTGAAGAACTGAAGAAAATTAATTCCGATTATATCGAATTAGAAATAATTAGAAATGGTAGTCAATTTTCAACAGTTGTTCCCTTTGAATCTATGGACAAATTGATTGGTATAATTATAAAACCTGATTTAAAAATTACAACAAAAAAATATGGCTTTTTTGAAAGTATTGGTGAGGGCTATGACGAGGCATATTGGAAGTTGAAAGATTATATATACCAATTTGGATATGTTTTCTCCAAAGAGGGTGTCTCCCAACTAGGTGGATTTGCAACAATTGGAAATATTTTCCCAGCTAAATGGGACTGGAAAGGATTTTGGGAAATGACAGCTTTTCTTTCAATTATTTTAGCTTTTATGAATTTCCTCCCCATACCAGCTTTGGATGGTGGTCATTTGGTTTTTTTGACTTATGAAATGGTTACTGGTAAAAAACCAAATCAAAGATTTTTAGAGATTGCACAAATGGTGGGAATAATTCTTTTATTAGGTCTTTTCTTTTACGCAAACATTATGGATATTTTTAGATTTTTATGATTTAAAAATCATTTTGAGTTCAAATTTGATAGCGTTTAAATAAAAATTATATTTGCGAACATTTTCCTCCTTAGCTCAGTTGGTTAGAGCATCTGACTGTTAATCAGAGGGTCCTTGGTTCGAGCCCAAGAGGGGGAGCAGGTAACCGCTATACCACATATTCTTAAAGCCCACTGAAAAGGTGGGTTTTTTCTTTCCCAATGTGCTGATTTATATTTTTTCCTTGTGAAAAACTTATAATTAATTTAAAATCTTTATGCTAAAGTTTTTTAATAAAATTCATATACTTTTGGCATACAAACTATCAATAACAGCATTTATGTTACTTTCTAAAAGATGAAAAAAAAACATGCGCTTGTATTAGGAGCTACTGGCTCAACAGGAAAAGAATTAGTAAAACTTTTGTTAAATGATAGCAGCTTCGAAAAAGTTTCCATTTTTGTTAGAAATATTCCAAACATAAAAAACAAGAAACTCAAAGCATATAAAATTGATTTTTTAAAATTAGAGGATTATAAAGACTTAATTTATGGAGATGTTCTTTTTTCAGCCTTAGGGACAACACTTAAAGATGCAAAAAGTAAATCTCAACAATATCTTGTTGACTATACTTACCAATACAAATTTGCTAAAATGGCAATCGAAAATGGGGTAAAATATTACTCTTTAGTATCTTCTGTTGGATCAAATAAAAATTCTCTCTTTTTTTATCCAAAAATGAAAGGAAATTTAGAGGAGGATATTATAAAGCTTGGTTTTAAAAAAACCTATATTTTTCAACCACCTTTATTAATTAGGCATTCTAACTTGATGCGACCTGGTGAGAAAATTGGTATTAAGATTTTAAATATAATTAACCGAATAGGACTTTTTAAATCTCAAAAACCTTTATCAGTTTTAGAGTTGGCAAAAAAAATGGTTAATGAGACCAAAATTAAAAATACATTATCTGTAAATGTTTACAAACCAAGTGATATTGTATCAACTAAATAATGATTTATTTTTTGAAAAATTAATTATCACACTTTTTTATTTTTGGGCTTAATATATTTATAAAAATTTTGCGAAATAAAGTGTTTAAAATTATCAGAATTATATTGTGGATATTGACTTTCCTAACAATAGTTGTTAATGCATATTTAATTTTTTTTACTGAAAACTGGAAATATGGCGAAATAGTTAACAATATTGCAATTGTTTCACTACTGTTTTTATTGTCATATGACTTATTTAAAGCAAATAGAAAAAATAATGAAAAAAAATTTTAATGTTTACAGCATAGCTTTGGATTGGACTCCTAATGTAAATCATATTGGTTTTATTGTGGGAAAGGAAAAAGGATTTTATAAAGAACTAGGAATAGATTTAGTTATACAAACGCCTGCCGAAGATGATTATAAATATTCTCCTGCAAAAAAAATTGAATTGGGAATTTCTGATTTTGGATTGTGTCCAACTGAATCTCTAATTAGTTTTAGAACAAAGAAAAATCCTTTTAAATTATATGCATTGGCAACTATTTTCAATAAAGATATTAGTGCAATCGCAGTTACAGATAAAAAAAATATTAAAAGACCATGTGATTTAGATGGTAAATCATATGCATCGTATGGTGCTAGATATGAAGATTTAATTGTAAAGCAATTAATAAAAAATGACGGCGGTATAGGAAATATAAAAATCCATTATCCAAAAAGGTTAGGTGTTTGGAACACTATTAAAGAAAATAAATATGATTCAACCTGGATATTTATGAATTGGGAAGGAATAGAGGTTTCAAACTTACGTTTGTTTAAGTTAAAAGATTTCAACATTCCATATTCTTATTCTCCACTAATTGTTGCTTCTTCAAAATTAATAAATGATAAAAAAGATGATGTATTAAGTTTCTTAAAAGCAACAAAAAAAGCCTATTTATATGCTATTAATAACATTGATGAATCAGCGAAATTATTATTTAAATATCTGCCAGAGGCTGACAAACAAATTGATTTAAAAAAAGCATTGAATTTTTCTATTGATTATTTTGGTTACGCTGAAAATTTCGGTAAAATAGAAACAGGTGTTTTAGCAAGATTCTTGAAATGGCTTAATACAAATGAACTAGAAAAAAAAACATTTAATGTAAATGATTTGTATATTGAATTAGACTTTTAATTGAATTAAAAATGAAAAAAATAACACTGTTTTTATTTATAGCAATATTTTTTAGTGGTTGTAGATCACTGTTACCAATATTGTAATTAGATATTTAATTAAAATTTTACTTCCATGAAATTTTGGAATAGTTATATAATTAAATGTTTGGGTTGGAAGGCGGAGCCAAAAGGAATTGCAAAAATAATGTCTATTTGTATGCTCATAGTCATTGCCACAATTTTTTTACCCACAAGTATAACTCAAACATTAATTGGAAAATTTATCATTTATACATCTGTAATTGTTTTTTTTATTTTGCTTTTATTTGAGCTGCTCAGAAGGGTTTTTAAAAAAATCAAATCAACTAAAAACTTAAATTAAAAAACTTTAAAAAATTTAACCTTTTTCATACATTTACTTTGCTATGAAATTAAGTTTAAATTCTTCTGGATTAACCTTTTCTATTTATAAACCTCACAAACAAACCCCTTTTGAATTTTTGTTTGAAATTTTTAAAGAGCTTATAATTCACACATCTGGTGACTTTGATGAGGCGATAGAATGGTTAAGAAAATTAGATGAGGAATACAGTTTAACAGATGAAAAATATACCATAGATGATTTTGTTAAGGATTTAATAAAGGATTCATATGTTCACAAAGTTGATTCGGGAGATGGAAAAAATGGAAATTTAAAAATTACTCCAAAAACTGAAAAATTTCTTCGCGAGCATGCATTAAAATTGGTTTTTGGTAAACTTAAAAAAAATGGACATGGAAATCATAAAACAAGAAAAATAGGTCAAGGGTTTGAAAATACAGGGGAGTTAAAAAGTTATCAATTTGGAGATCCCTTAGAAAAAATCTCAATCACAGAAAGTCTTTTTAAAGCTCAGATAAGAAGCTTTAACCAAAGTTTTAAATTACAAAACGAGGACCTTTTAATAGAGGAGACTATTTATAACACCCAAATGAGTACTGTTTTAATGATTGATATTAGTCATAGTATGATTTTATATGGTGAAGATAGAATTACTCCAGCAAAAAAAGTTGCAATGGCACTGTCTGAATTTATAACTACTAGACATTCTTCTGATACATTAGATGTAATAGTTTTCGGAAATGATGCTTGGCCAGTTAAAATAAAGGATATTCCGTATTTAAAAGTTGGTCCTTATCACACCAATACAGTAGCTGGACTTAATTTAGCAATGAATCTTTTAAGAAAAAAAAGAAATTCAAATAAACAGATTTTTATGATAACTGATGGAAAGCCAAGTTGCATAAAAAATCCAGATGGAACATATTATAAGAACAGCATGGGTCTTGATAAAATTATTGTTGACAAGTGTTATAATATGGCTCATTATGCAAAAAAACTTAAAATTCCAATTACAACATTTATGATTGCCCAAGACCCATATTTAAAAACCTTTGTAAATAACTTTACAGAAGCTAATGATGGAAAAGCTTTTTATACTGGTTTAAAAAATTTAGGTGAAATTATTTTCAAGGACTACGATTCCAATAAAAGAAAAAGCTTATAAAATGAATAAACCCAAAACTCTAGGTGAATTAAAAAAATCAGGTTACAAACCTTCTTCAATACAAAATGAAATATCCAAAAACCTTAGTGATAAAATAAGTAAAGGACAGAACAGTTTTGAAGGATTAGTTGGTTACGAAAAAACTGTAATACCAGATTTAGAACGTGCGCTACTTTCTGGACATAGTATTAATTTATTAGGTCTTCGTGGTCAAGCGAAAACTCGTATTGCACGTCAGATAACTAAGCTATTGGATGAGTGGGTTCCAATTGTCAGTGGTTCTGAAATCAATGATGATCCATTAAATCCAATAACCAATTTTTCAAAAGAACTTATTAAAAAAAATGGTGACAACACACAGATTGAGTGGATGCATCGAGACAATCGTTTTTTTGAAAAGCTTGCTACTCCAGATGTTAGCATTGCAGATTTGATTGGAGATGTTGATCCAATCAAAGCTTCAAATTTAAATCTTTCATATTCAGACGAACGAGTTATTCATTTTGGAATGATACCAAGGGCTCACAGGTGTGTTTTTGTTTTAAATGAATTACCTGACTTACAAGCAAGAATTCAGGTAGCTCTTTTTTCTGTAATTCAAGAAAAAGAAATTCAAATTAGGGGATTTAAACTTAGGCTAGAGATTAAACCACAGTTTGTTTTTACTTCTAACCCCGAGGATTATACTAATAGGGGGAGTATAGTTACACCCCTAAAAGACAGGATTGGTTCTCAAATCTTAACACACTACCCGTACAATTTAGAAGATGCAAAAAAAATAACATTTCAAGAGGCTCAGACTTCAAACTACAATGACATATATGTTCCAGAATTAGCTAGAGATATAATTGAACAAGTCAGTTTTGAAGCCAGAAAAAGTAAATTCGTAGATGAAAAGAGTGGTGTTAGTGCAAGAATGAGTATTTCCGCATTTGAAAATTTAATTAGCTGTGTAAAAAGAAGAATGCTTATAAATTCTGAAAATAAAAGCACCGTTAGATTGTCAGATTTTTTAGCAATTATTCCAGGAATAAATGGTAAGATTGAGTTGGTTTATGAAGGGGAACAAGAAGGCACTGAACAAATTTCATTTTATTTAATTAATGAAGCAATTAAAACGTTGTTTCCATCCTATTTTCCAGAAATTAAAAAACTTCAAAAAATCAATGAGCCTGGTGACTATGATGACTTGTTGGAATGGTTTTTAAATAACAATGAATTATTTATTGACGATGAATTACCCAATAGAATTTATGAAGATACTTTAACCAGCGTTCCAAATTTGGAAAAAACAGTCAATAAATTTTTACCTAAATGTGATACAAAAGATAAATGTTTTATGATGGAGTTTTTACTTTGGGGCCTTGAAGCCAACAAAAAACTTTCAAAGTATAGGACAACAAATGGATTTCAATTTAAAAATGATCTTGGGAATTTATTGTCAAGTATCTAATTTAAAAGTCTGCGACGTAACTGCTTCTATCAGAATTATATATCTTGGCATTGAGGACAACATTTTCACTTTTATTAAATATTCTTTTAGTACAATTGTTAATAGTTAACATTACTTCATCAAAATCACCATAAATTTGAGTACTTAAAGGGGTTTCAATAATTTTAAGCTTGGAAGCTCGTAAATCCTTAATAAATTCTTTAATATGTTCCTTGTAATTATTTTGTAATGGAGTCAGAGTTAATTCAACTGAAATATTCATATTCTTTATTTTAATTATTAATTATTTCTAAGATTAATTTATTGAACTCATATGGATTTTCCATGTGAGGAAGATGCCCAGATTCGGAAATGAAAAATTGTTTTCTTCTTGGCAATATAGAGTCAATTCTACTTGAAAAGTCTTTATAAACAATAACCTCATCACTTTCACCCCAAATAGTAAAAACAGGTAAATTACTATTTTGAATTTTAGTATGAATTTTATCCATGTTAAAATGGTTTTTCCTTGTAGATATTAACGCTCTTGCAAAACCTTTATATTTTAAAAGTTCATCATATTTTTTATCCCACCCAAAATGATTTTCAGGATATTTAAAATCATTCATTTGGCTTATGGAAATCGTAGAATAAAATTCTTGGATAAAGTTTTTTATTTCTTTATTTGATACAGATTTGTCTTCTATCTCATCAACGAAAATAAAACTTGATGATGCGACATAAATTAATTTCTCTACAATAGAAGAATTTATATCAGTTAATTTTGAAATTACCCTTCCTCCGTTTGACAAACCAACAAAAACTGCGGATTCAATTTGTAACTTTTTGAGAAGTTCTAAAACTTGATTAGCAAATAGTTCATCAGTATAATCTACCACTGGATTCTCTGAAAACCCTCTACCATATAAATCTAAAGAAATCACATAATAACCTTTTTCAGAAAACATATTAAAAGTATTATCCCATATGTACGAGGGCACTGAAAAACCATGAATAAGAACAATTGGAGTAGTGTTTGAGTTTTTGTTTACAGATTTATAGTATGTATATCCAGAAGAAAGTTTAATAAAATTCGAATTTGAATCTAAATCAAAATTTTCAAAGAATGATTGATTCTTTTGGATGTATTCATATTTATTATCATCACTCGAACAAGAAAAGGTTAAATAACCATAAATAGCAAAAATCAATGATATTGACTTAAAGTATTTCATTGTGTTTAAAAAATTAAATATATAAATACCAATGCATCTAGACTATATTTTTTAGGTTTTGGTTATTATTCTATTTATATATTTGTTTATATAAATTCTTAAAAAATGAAATTTTTTTTAATCAATCAAAACAAATCTGAGAGAATAACTAGATTAATAGTATCTACTTTTTTGTTACCCGCTCCATTAGTATATGGTTGTAATGAATTTTCAATTGTACAAGCTGTAGTTGGAGGGGTTTTAGCATTTAATGCTTTGTCTGGAATGTGTGTTATTTATCGTTTTTTTGGAACTAATACATGTAATATATAATGTTCAGAATTTTACGAATTGTTACCTATGTTTTTTTGATGTACTCATTTTATTTAATAGTTAATTTTATAAACATCATAATAAATGATGGTTTTTATAATATAAATTATGTAGTATTTGTCGGTTTGATTGGGTTTTCTATAGGGGGTATTTACTTCATAAGATTTTGTAACAAAGAAATTTCAGAAAGAGATTCAAAATAAATTATATAAAAAACCCTCCAAATTTGGAGGGTTTTTAAATTAATGCTTCTAAAAAACTTTTTTAAATGTTAAAGGATTTTCTAGAAACTCATTCCAAATACCAGGAACGCGCTTTCAGCTTCTGGGTTGTATACTAAAGATCCGAATAGCGGAAGAGAATAGTCTTCAGTTATTTTGACTTCTTTAGATCCACCAACAGATATGTTACATAATCCTGCTTCAGATACATACCAGTTAGAATCATCTTCACCAGCATATCCTATTGCAACATCAACCACGCCAATTGAGAAGCCTGCTTCAATGTAAAGGGCTTCTAGTTCAGTGAAATATCCCACTGTTAAATCAATTGGTCCTACACTACCAGATCCAGAAACTTCTAGGTAATCACC
>PKDV01000027.1 GCA_002862715.1 Flavobacteriaceae bacterium
CACATAATATTATCCAATTTAGCACACATACTCTTGGGTTAAATCCACAGGTTTTATCAGATCAAATATTAGAGGAAAGGATTATTAACAACTATGATTTGTATAGAAATAGAAAAAAAGTAGATAGTATTTATTTTTATGGGGCAGGATGTGGCACAAAGCCCCCTAGAGATCTGTTACATAAAGTATTAAAAATCATTTTTATAAATGCTAAAATATCAGTCAAGGAAGACACATACGCTGCTACTTACTCTGTCACTAAACCCGGAGAAAAAAGTATTGTTTGTATACTTGGAACAGGATCAAATTGTAGTTATTTCAATGGTTTTAATCTTGAACAAAAAATTGATTCGTTAGGATTTATAATTATGGATGATGGAAGCGGTAATTATTTTGGAAAACAAATTTTAAGAGATTTCTACTTTAATTTGATGCCAATTGATTTAAAAAAGATTTTAAATCAAAAATATAATTTAAGTTCAGAAGTTATAAAGACTAATATTTATAAAAAATCTAATCCTAATACATATTTAGCGACATTTGCAAAGTTTTTAATTGAAAATAAGTCCAATCAGTATTGCAAAGATTTGATAAAAAAAGGGTTTTGCTTATTTATTAAAAACCAAATACTTCAGTTTGATAATGCTAACAAAATTCCCATCCACTTTGTTGGCTCAATCTCTTATTATTTAAAAGATGAATTAGAAGATTGTTTAAAATTATACAAACTCTCAATTGGTAATGTTTTAAGAAAACCAATAGACGGTTTGGTTAATTATCACAAATTAAACAATAGCAATTAATGAAATTTCAACATTAACATTTTTTGGTAGCATAGAAACTTCAACCGTTTCTCTTGCAGGGGCATCTTTTTCATTAAAAAAAGTTGAATAAATTTGATTAACAGATTCAAAATCATTCATATCTTTTAAAAAAATTGTGCATTTCACCACATTTGAAAAATCCATTTTTGCTTCTTTTAAAACTTCATTTAAATTTTCCATTACTTGTTTTGTTTCAGCTTCAATATCTTCATTAATAATTTGATTATTTAATGGATTAATAGCAATCTGACCACTAGCATATAATGTATTATTAAATAATATAGCTTGATTGTATGGTCCTACTGGACTGGGTGCATTTTTTGTTTTAATAATTTTTTTCATATTCTAAATTTAGAGTCTTTTATCAGGTTCTCTTCTCTTGTCATATTTTAAATCTCTCAACAGACCAGATTTAACACCTATAAAGAAATACCATGATTCTCTATAACCAAAAGGTGTCCATGATATGTTCATTTCCCAACTATCTAAATCCCTATTAATTCCTAAGTTAGTATAGGTTATGCCCTTATTTTTAAAATCATAACCTGAAGAAATATTAATGTTCCATTTAGGGGTTAAACCAACATTGGCAGAGGCCATAATAGAGTTATTGCTTATTTCTCTTTGCTGAAAATTGTTTAAATACGTCAATGAATGTCTTAAATTTAACGTCCAAGGTATTTCAGTAATATATAAATCGCTTTTAGTACTTTTTTCTTCTTTCTTATCTTCAAGTTCAGGTGGTTTTATCAAACTGTTTCTATCTTCATCTAACCCTTTTTTTATATTCATTCCAGGAATATTTGATTGTTGATTTCGTTCTTTATTTTTATTGTTCTTGCTTGAAAAATTATATCCCCAGTTCATGTTTGCACTTGTCATTCTAAATAATGGACCATTATTATTTATGCTAAATTTATTTATTTTTCTATTTTTTTCTTCATTTAAAGCGTATGGATCAAAAGTGGCTCCAATATTTAACGATAATTTATTATCAAATAATGGAACTACAGTACTCATTCTAACGGGACTCCAGTTCAATGAATCAGCAACAATATTATAATTAGTTGTAAAATTCAAATTATTTAAAATTTTTATTTTTTTAAAATCTTCATCATCATTTTTTTCATCATCCTTAACTTTTGCTTCAACAGTATTTCTTAATGTAATTCCAACAGAACTTGATTTTCTATTGCCGGGAGTTCCATACAACCCACCATCAAATCTAGAGTATGTACGAGTGTTGCCAAAAGCATCAATTATATATTCATCATAATATTTTTCAAATCCAGGTTGATTGCTATAACTTACGTTCGCATTTAGAACATGTCTTATACTCTGTAGTCTGTTTTGTTTATTAAAATTAAATACTCCGTATAATGTTGTTCCTACCGAGGCGCTATAGTTATATTTTGAAAACCTATCAAAGCCGTTGATTGTATCTTGAGCCGGGATAGATTCAGATAACAAATCGTAATCAAATTTTCGAATTGTTTGATTTGTCCAAACTTCACTATAATTTCCTCCCAAACTAAAATTAAAATGTTTAGCAATTTTAAAATTTGTTGAAATAGGAATATTGTGTTGAATACCGGATTTTGCTCCATAAAATAATCCCTTTTGGGAAATTGTTTCATCATCAGAATTAATTCTATTGTCTCCGCGCATTGAATATTGAAAATTAATATTTTGAAATATTCCTTTTTTAACTGCATTTCTTTTTACAAAAGGATATATCCTTTCCATGCTTGCTGTTAATGAGGGCAAAGTCATGTTAACTGATTTTGTTCTTGTATTTTGACTGTGTGTTGCCGACAATGATAAATTTACTGACGGATATTTCGGAAATGTTCTTGAGTATGAAATTGATGAGCTTAATGTGTTGTTTAAAAAATTTGTTGTATTGATTTGATTTAAAGATTCACGAAAATATGAGCTGGTCCCTAAATTAACTGAAGATGAAAATCTGCTATTTGGATTTGACTTACTGTCTTTGCTATGAGACCATCTTAAATTAAAAATTGTGGATTTGTTATAACCCGGTAAACCCCTCTCACCATTAATAAGGTTTTCATATCTAAAACTAAAATTTCCTCTAAACTTGTATCTTTTATTATAATTATTTTCTATTCTAAATCCATAGCTTCCATTAGTGTAGTAATCACCTAACATAGCTAAGTCTAAATTATCATTAATAACGAAGTAATAACCCCCATTTTGGATAAAGTAACCTCTGTTAAAATTTTCACCAATTGTTGGAAAAATAAACCCGGTTTCTCTTTTTTTTGACATTGGAAAATATGCAAAAGGAAGAAAAATTGGGGTAGGTACGTCAGCAATGTATAAATTACTAAGACCTGCAATCATTTTTTTTTGTGGAACAAATTTAGCAGTTCTTACTCTTATGTAATACTCTGGATTGTCAACATCTAATGCAGTAGTAATTTTTGCATTTTTCAAATAATAAACAGAGTCGTTTTGTTTTTTTGTAGCCGAAGCTTTGACGTTCATACCTTCTTGATCACTCCTTGAGTTCCATATTATAGCCTTTTTAGTTTTAAAATTAAAACGCAATGAATCTGGGTATACTTCGTCAGATCCCTGTTTGAAAAAAGGTGCTTGACTTAAATTACCCAAAGAATCTATAATTCTGCCAGCTGAAACCTCATTTTTTTTGTAATCTAAAACAATAATTCCCGATTTCAGCTCTACATCTTGATAATATAGTTCTGCTCCATCATACATGTAAATTTTTTTTTCTTTTTGGTTGATTTTAATATACCCATTAGCATGTCTTTTAACTTTATCTAAAAGAAGAGGTTCTTTTCTAAGAGTATCTAATTCAACGTTATTTAAAGTATCTATCTTTGAAATTCCATTTTGTCCAAAAATCAAGGTATTAGTAACAGTTAAAAGAATTATTAAATTAATTCGAAAAAATATACAGGAATATTGTCTTATTTTTGACAAGCGCTTCAATTTGATGATAGTCAAAAGTACATATATTTTAACCAGAAAAAAGATTATTACAATCTTGATACTGTTGATTTTAACAAATTTTAACAAAAAAAATAAAACATATGCCCAAAAAAAATCAAATTTCAAAGTTGTTTTAGATGCTGGTCATGGTGGTAAAGATCCTGGAAATACTGGTAATAACTATTTTGAAAAAAAAATTGCATTAAATGTCACATTAAAAGTAGGTAGTCTATTAAGTAAAGAAAAGGATATTGATATAATATATACCAGAAAAAAAGATGTTTATTTAACACTTTCAAAAAGAGCCGATATTGCTAACAAATCAAAAGCTAATTTATTTGTATCAATTCATTGCAATGCTCATAACTCTGATGCATTTGGAGCTGAGACTTTTGTGTTAGGACTTCATGCTAATAATAGAAATTTTGAAATTGCAAAAAAAGAAAACTCAGTTATTTTCTTAGAAGACAATTATGAGTCAAAATATGAAGGGTTTGACCCAAACAATCCTGAATCTATAATAAGTTTAGTTTTAATGCAAGAAGATTATTTAAATCAGAGTATAGAAGCTGCAAGTTTTATTCAAAATAGTTTTGTTTCAAACCTTAAAAGAAAAAATAGAACTGTAAAGCAAGCAGGTTTTCTTGTATTAAGAAATACATACATGCCAAGTGTTTTAGTTGAGTTAGGTTTTTTAACAAATAAAAAAGAAGGGGCATATTTAAATTCAAAGAAAGGTCAAAATGATATGAGTAATGCAATTGCAAAAGCAATTATTAATTATAAAAAATCTCTTTCTGGTAACTTAATAAATAATTCATCTAATGAATCAAATAAAATTGAATTAAATAATAATTTATCAATAGTTTACAAGATTCAAATTTCAGCTAGTACTAGGAAAATTGAACTAAAATCATATAATTTTAAAGGACTAAATAATTTAACAAGAACTTACTCAAATTCTCTGTATCGATATTATTATGGAGAGTTTAATACATATTCACAAGCCAAATCATATTTATCATTTGTTAAGAAAAAGGGCTATAAAGGAGCTTACATTAAAGCTTTTAGAAATGGGATTGAAATAAATATTAACAGTAAAATGAAAAAAGACTAAAAAATTCTCGAGAAATAATCCCTATTTTTGAATAGTCAAGATTGAATACATGAATTTGTCAAATGAAATAAAAACTGGACTTTTATTTATTTTCGGAATAATACTTTTTATCATTGGATTTAGTTATTTAAAGTCCAATGATGTTTTTAGTGCTGATAGAAAGTTTTTTGGAATATACGACAATACTGAGGGAGTGGTTCCGGGAACTCCAGTAACAATAAATGGTTTTCAAGTTGGTTCAGTTGAATCAATCGAATTATTAAATCCATCCGCAAAAATACTTGTGACTTTTAGAATTGAAAATAAATTCAACTTTTCAAGAAATAGTACTGCTCAGATATACGAGTCTGGATTAATTGGTGGAAAATTACTTGGAATTATTCCTGCAAATGACAATGCTGTAAACGCTAAAAAAGGTGATACATTGAAAACATCTGTAGCACCGGGTTTAACTGATTTGGTTAATGAAAAATTATCTCCCTTACAAGAAAAAATTGAAAGTATGATAGTGCACGCAGACTCATTATTAATAAGCTTTAATAACATACTGGATTATGATAGAATTGATAAAATTAAAAGTTCAATTGATAATGTTAATATAATTTTAAATAATTTAAATTCAATTACACTAACAATTGATGAAGCTATTAATTCGAAAAATGGTAAAATATATAAATCATTAGAATCATTTTCAATAGCGTCTGAAAATATAAAAAATATCACAGATACATTAATATCTGTTCCTTTAAAAAACACATTTGAAGCACTTGAGTCTGCTTCTATTAATATTTCTAAAATTTCTGATGAAATTATTAAGGGGAATGGCAGCGTAAATAGTTTGATATACGGGGATACATTAATCAATAATTTAAACAAAACAAATAATGAAATTCAGCTTTTAATGGAAGACTTAAGAAAAAATCCAAAAAAATATGTTCATTTTTCATTGTTTGGGAAAAAATAAAATTGCTTATGAAAAAAAAAATTGAAGGAATATTAAATGAAAAATTAGAAAAAGGCATTAGTGTAAGTCCTGTTTTACCTGAAGGTGTAAAAAATTATTTAATTGATATTGACGGTACTATATGTGATGATATTCCAAATGAACAGCCAGAAAGAATGATTGATGCAAAATTATTCCCTGATGCACTTAAAACTTTAAATAAGTGGTATGAACAAGGACATATAATTTGTTTTTTTACATCAAGAACTGAAGATCATAGGTCAGTAACTGAAAAATGGCTAAAGAAACATGGCTTCAAATATCATAGTTTACTTATGGGAAAACCACGAGGGGGAAACTATCATTGGGTTGATAACCATTTGGTAAGAGCCACTAGATATAATGGAAAATTTACAGATTTAATTGAAAAAGATGCTAAAATCGAAGTTTTTGATGATGGTAAAAATTAATAATGAAACAAGATAATTTCAAATCACCTGATTACTATTCCATTGATAATTTGTTAAGTGATGAAAATATTTTAGTCAGAGACTCTGTAAGAGAATGGGTAAAAAATAATGCATCCCCAATTATTGAAAAAGCTGTTCAAGATGACATATTTCCAAAGATATTTTTAAAAGGTATATCTGAGATTGGTGGATATGGGGCATTTTTGCCAGAAAAATATGGTGGTTCTGATATAGATTTTATCTCTTATGGGTTGATGATGCAGGAACTTGAGAGATGTGACTCATCTTTACGTGTTTTGAGTTCAGTTCAATCTAGCTTAGTAATGAAATTAATTTATGACTATGGAAAGGAAGGAGTAAAATCAAAATATTTAAATCGATTGGCTAATGGTGAATTGATTGGTTGCTTTGGCATGACTGAACCCAGCCACGGTTCAGACCCAAGCTCAATGCAGACAAAATTTAAAAAAGTAAAAAATACGTATGTCATTAATGGAACAAAACTTTGGATTGGACAAGCTCCAATTTGTGATTTAGCATTGGTTTGGGCTAAAAATAAAGAATCAGAATTTGGTTTGTTTTTGTTGGAAAGAAATAATGAATATTTTAAAACTCAAAAAATTCAAAATAAATGGGGATTCAGAGCTTCCGAGACAGGTGAATTAATTTTTGAAAATTTAATTGTAGATGAAGATATGTTACTTTTTAAAACTTCAAATATGGTAGATGTTTTAAAATGTTTAAATCTTGACAGATATGCTGTTTCGTGGGGTGCATTAGGGATTGCCATGGATTGCTACAATGTAGCATTAAATTATTCTAATGAAAGAATTCAATTTGGAAAAAAAATATCCTCATTTCAATTAATTCAAAAAAAATTAGTCGATATGATAACTGAAATCACAAAAGTTCAAATAATGGTTTGGAGACTTGGTAAATTAATGAATGCAAAGCAAGCTTCATATGAACAAATTTCAATGGCTAAGAGAACAAGTGTTAATATGGCGAGTGATGTAGCAAGAACAGCACGCTCAATTTTAGGTGGGATGGGAATTACATCTGAGTATCCAGTAATGCGTCACATCTTAAATTTAGAAGTTCTCAAAACATATCAAGGAACTGAGGAAATACATACTTTAATTACTGGAAAGAGTATAACAGGAATACCTGCTTTTAGATGAAAAATTTTACTGAAATTAACTATCCTAACAATTCAAAAATTTGGATTTTTTCTTCAAGCAAGCCACTTAATTCCAATCAAACAGAAATTGTTTCATCAAGACTAAATAAATTTTTTAAAAATTGGACATCTCATGGAAAAAAACTGAAATCAGATTTTATGATTCTTTATAACTACTTTATAATTGTATTAGTTGATGAAAATTTATTTAAAACATCAGGTTGTTCAATTGATTTACTAGTTAAAGAAATAATCAAAATTGAGGAAAAATTAAATATTGAGTTAATGGATAAGTTAAATGTAAAATATTTTCAAAATAAAAAAATAATTAGTGTTGATGTAAACACTTTTAAAGAGTTAATAAAAAAAAATATTATTAATCATGAAACATTAGTATTTAATAACATCGTTAATAATTTTGGAGAATTCAAATCTAAATGGAAAATTCCTGCTAAAGATAGTTGGCTAAATAGATATTTTTAATTCAATAATTAATATGAAAATCGCAATTGTTTGTTATCCAACATTTGGAGGTAGTGGTGTAATAGCTACAGAGTTGGGGATGAGTCTTGCAAAAAAAGGACATGTTATTCACTTTATTAGTTACAAAAGACCTGTTAGGTTAGATTTGGATGATGAAAATATTTTTTTCCATGAAGTCCATGTACCAAAATATCCACTGTTTCATTATCAGCCATATGAACTAGCTCTTTCAAGTATGCTGGTAGAGTTGGTAAAACTTTATCAAATTGATCTATTACACGTACACTACGCAATTCCACATGCATATGCAGCCTGCATGGCAAAACATATATTATTAGAGCAAGGAATTAAAATTCCACTGGTTACAACACTTCATGGTTCTGATATAACACTTGTTGGAAGTCACCCATTTTATAAACCAGCAGTTACTTACAGCATAAATAATTCTGATTTTATAACAACTGTTTCAAAAAGTTTACAAAAAGATACTTTTAGTTTTTTTAATATTCACAAAGAAATTCAAATAATACCAAATTTCATTAATGTTTCCTATTACAACTCTATTAAAAATGATTGTAATAGAAATGATTATGCTTCAGATGCAGAAATGATAATTTCACATGTTAGTAACTTTAGACCTGTAAAAAGAGTATTAGATGTAATTGAATCATTTAATAAAATTTCAAAAATTATTCCCTCTAAACTCATGATGATTGGAGATGGACCAGATAAAACAAAAGCTGAAAAGCTTGCTTATCAATATGGTTTGCTAGATAAAGTGAAATTTTTAGGAAAGACACAAGAAGTAGCTGAAATTTTATGCTTTTCAGATTTAATGATTCTCCCATCACAAACAGAAAGTTTTGGACTAGCCGCATTAGAAGCTATGATTTCATCAACTCCCGTTATATCTACTAATTCAGGAGGGCTTCCTGAGCTTAACGTTCATGGGAAAACTGGATTTTTAGTAGAAATTGGTGACATAGATGCGATTTCAAAATATTCTGTAAAGATTTTAAGTGACAAAAAAGCGCTAATTAAAATGAAAAAAGAAGCATATTTACACTCTATTAAATATGACATAAATTTAGTTGTTCCATTATATGAAAAAACATACCAAAGAGCCCTAGATATGTTTACATCCTAAAAACACCAAATTTATCCGAACCTTTGTAAGATGAATTATTTACAGCTGCTAATGCCATCCCTAAATATTTTCTAGTATCTAATGGATTAATAACACCATCATCCCAAACCTCAGTGGTAGCATGCCAAACACTAGCCTTCATTTGTGCGTCTTTTTTTATTGCTTCTTTTTGTTTTTTGAAGGCCCTTTCATCAACTTTAATATTCCTTTTTAGTGCTGATTGTCGTTTGATTATATCCATAACTCCTGATAATTGCTCAGCCCCCATGACACCACATTTTGAATTTGGATATGAAAATAAAAATCTCGGTTTAAATGATCTACCACACATAGCATAATTACCAGCTCCATATGAATTACCAATTAACAAACTTATGTGTGGAACTGAACTTCCAGCGACAGCATGAATCATTTGAGAACCACTGTTAATCATTCCATTTTGTTCAAATTTCTTACCGACCATAAATCCAGTAGTATTGTGAATAAATAAAATTGGTTTATTTAATTTATTCGCTAGTTGAATAAATTGAGTAGATTTTTGTGCTGCTTCTTCAAAAATTACTCCATTATTTGCAATTATTCCTAGTGGATAACCATTAATACTAGCCCAACAACAAACAATAGAAATTCCATAGTTTTCTTTGAATTCAAAAAAATCAGAATTATCAACTATTCTAACTATAACTTCTCTTACATCAAAGGACTTTTTAAGATTTACAGGAATTATACCAAGCAATTCATCGATTTTATATTTTGGTGGTAAGACTTTTCCAGTTTCATTCTTATTTTCATTTATTTTTAGATTTTTAACAATATCTCTTGCAATTGTGATAGCTTCATTTTCATCTTCAGCAAGAAAATCGGCAACTCCAGAAATTCTACTATGCATTAATGCTCCACCAAGTTCCTCATCATTTGTGTTTTCATTTGTTGCCATTTTAACCAGGGGAGGACCAGCTAAAAATACTTTTGCGGTATTTTTTTGAAACACTGTATAATCAGACATTCCTGGGACATATGCCCCTCCTGCTGTCGCATTTCCAAAAACTACTGAAATTGTGGGTATTCCTAGTTTTGATCGTGTGGACATTTTATTAAAAATTTCACCATAGTTATTAAATACTCTGTCTTGGTCTGGTAAATTAGCACCACCACTTTCCACAAGATTAATCGTTGGTAATTCATTTTCAAGAGCAATATCTCCTAATCGTTTAATTTTTAAACTAGTTGCGTAATCAACAGTTCCTGCTTTTCTAGTTCCAATATTTGAATTAATGATGCATAATCTTTCATTTACGTATCCAAGACCTGCAACTGTGGTACCACCGGGGCCAAAACCATCAGTATGCATTAGACCAGCAAGTGGCATTAGTTCTATAAAAGGACTATCTATATCTAATAATAATTTAATTCTTTCTCTAGAAAGAAATTTTTTATTATTTCTAGCTTTTTTTATTGATTCTTCAGTTCCTTCAACTTTAGCTAACACCAGATTCTTGTTAAGCTCTGCAATTAAATGTTGCATTTCAGAAAGATTTTCCTTAAAACTTTCTTTGTTTGTGTTTATTATTGATTTAAATCTCTTCAATTTATTGGCAATTTTTATTTATTCTAAATATAAATAACTGAATTTAAGTTATTTAGAATAATTCTCATTATTATTTAAAATAAATTTGCTGTAAAATTAATAAAAGTATGGAACCAATTAAAATTAGTAATAGTTGTATTAATTGTAAAAATGTAACCAACGAAAATAAATGTACTGTTCACAACTTAGTTGTAAATGCATCTAATACTTGTGAATCATTTAACCTTGATGAAGGTATTTCATAGGTTAATATTCAAAACAAATATCTTAAAGACTACATATCGT
>PKDV01000109.1 GCA_002862715.1 Flavobacteriaceae bacterium
TAAAAAATATGTAAAAATTTGAAATAAAATGCAATGCTACATGTATTCCTATAGAACTACCCCATGTATGAGGAACTATATCAACTCCATAGGTTGATGCTAGTGATGCGATTCTTTTAGCTTCAGTTAGCCCGCCACAAGCACATATATCAGGTTGAATAATATCAACGGATTTGTTCTTTAATAGCTGTTGAAAACCAAATCTTAAGTATTCACACTCACCTCCTGCAATAGGAATGGTTGTTTTTTGTCTTAATTCTGCATATTGTTCGTAAAACTCAGGTGACACTGGTTCTTCAAACCATGAAATTTCGTATTTCTCAAGTTTTTTTGATAATTCTAATGCCTCAGTGTAGGTGTAGGCATGATTGGAATCTATCATCAATTTTATATCGTATCCAATAATTGAACGCAAGTGCTTTACATTACTAACGTCTTTTGAAATACCGAGACCAACTTTCATTTTAATTGCCTTGAAGCCTTTTTCTAAGTACAATTTCGCTTCAACTTCAAAATCTTTTGTAAGGTTATCTTTTTCAGTAAAATACATTCCTGTAGCATATGGAACAACATATTTCCTTTGGACTCCACCAAGCAGAGAACCAACAGATTGGTTCAATAATTTTCCTTTAATATCCCATATTGCTATATCAATAGCACTCATTGAAGCAACCAATACACCTCGACGAGCAAAATCTAAAGTTTTACGATACATCTTATTCCATATAACTTCGTTGTGTAATGGATTTTCTCCTAAAACTTGAGCTTTTAGAAATTCAATACCAGACTCTAAAATATTCGCAGGTCCATAGCCTTCACCCCATCCATAAGTACCATCAGAACATGTAATTTTAACAATGCAAATGCAACGCTCAGAGTATTCCCACTGAGAAAAGAAAAAACTTTTTTCTAAAGTATCTTTTAAAACATAAGTTTCTATTTTGGAAATTGTTATCATCAGTAATAAATTTCAATTCGTAACTATAAACTATTAAGATTTATGTAAAAATATAGAGTATGTTTAGCGAAAGATTATTCTTTAATTAATTTTCTAGTAATAATTTTACCGTCATTTGAAATTGCTTTCAAAATATAAATTCCGCTTTTTAGCGAATTTACTGGAATTGCTTGGATATACTTTTCACCATAAACTTTTTTTCCTGTAATTGAAAAAACCTCAATTTTTTCAAATGAACTATCACTACTTATATTCACAATATTATTAGCAGGATTCGGGTAAATTGTAAAATTAGAATCAACAATATCGCTTATTGATGCAGTAGAACATGTTGTACAAGTAATTTCAACATTATCAATTCTCATCGATGCACTTCCAAAATTTTGAATTATTCTAAATCCATGGTTTGTACTGGCATCTGCAGTAAATGTTACTAATTTTTCGTTGTAGGCAGAATTTACAATCTGAGTTGGTGACTCAACTATCAGATTAGAACCGCCATTACCATCAAGAAGGTATGCAGCAATTTTGAGACCTCCATTAAATGTTCCTGCTCTTTTTGCTTGGATTTTAAATTCATATGTTTCACCTGAAATCAATTCAAAAACTTGTTGTATTGCTTGAAAGGCTCCTGTACTAATTTCAAGATACCAATCTGAGCTATTATAGCCCTCACCAGCATTATTAATTGTTTTGACAACAGCAGTTTTTCCAGCTCCTCCAGCAAATACTTGCCAGTTATTAACTCCAACAATATCAGCGTCATTTGTATATCCAGACTCGAAGTCTTCACTTAAAAGAGTTTGTTGGGAATAAATTTGAAAATTAATTGAAAAACAAGTAATTAATAATAAAGTAGATAAATGTTTCATAAGCTTATTTTAAAGTTTAACTAATTTATAATTGTCAATAGAAACTTTAGCTCCCTCAGCAAATCTAAAAATTATTAGAGAAACTTTTGTTTGATTTTCAGGAACAACAAAATCAATTTTGTTAGACAACCATTTGTTTGATTTTATTTCTTTTGTAGTAGATTCAGCAATTTTTTTTGCATTGTCTCCAACGCCATAGGTAACAGAAAAATTAACTTTTCGTTTCCATGCTGCATTATTTACAACTCGTGTGTCAACATTCCAACTGTACGAAGCGCCAGGTTCCAAATCAAATTGTTTAACAAGAAAAACTTTTTGTTGTTCGGATGAGGTAGCAATTTTATTGTTATTCTCTTGCTTTACAATCCATTCAGATTTATTCCATCCTTGAAATTTTAAACCACCTCTTTTTGTCAGTTGAGTACCAACATTTAATTTTTCGAAATTTAAATTATAAACAATTTCTTGTGAAACTAAAGAAGTTGAAAAAAATAAGATTAGTATTGATTGAAAGAAAAATATTTTCATAATTTTTTTGTTTAAATATTATTTAATTTACAAAACAACCATTATTTTTTAGTACTAACTTTACATTAATTAACATTTTACATACATATATTATCATAGAAATGATTGTTGGAGAATTAACTTCAAAAAATGGTTTATTTTGGCATAAAATTTAATTGATTTTATGAAAAAGTCCTTTAATTTTATATTACTAATAACCTTTCTTTCTTCTCTCCTAAATTCTCAGGTTCCAGATTGGGAAAATCTATCTGTTTTTAAAGTCAATACTACCAAACCACATGCTCATTTTGAATTGTATGGTTCTAAAATTCAAAAATTAAACAAAAAAAAATCAAATTTAGAAGAACTATTGAACGGTGAATGGAGTTTTAAATTATTTAAAACTCCTAAAGAAACACCACTTAATTTTTATAAACCTAATTTTGACCGCTCAGACTGGAAAAAAATACCTGTTCCTGCCAATTGGCAATTTCATAGCGAAGATTTTCCAATATACTCAAATATAATTTATCCCTATGAAATTAATCCACCTTTCATGCCTAAAGATTACAATCCTGTAGGTTGTTATTTTCGAACATTTTCAGTCTCAAATAAATGGGATAATCATCAAATTTTTTTACATTTTGCTGGTGTAAATTCTGCGTTTTATGTATGGCTTAATGGTAAAAAAGTTGGATATAGTGAGGGTAGTAAAACTCCTGCAGAATTTGATATTACCAAATACTTAAAAAAAGGAGAAAATGAATTGGCTTTACAAGTCATTAGATGGTCAGATGGCACCTACCTAGAAGATCAAGATTTTTGGCGTTTGAGCGGAATTGAAAGAGATGTTCGTTTGTATGCTAGCCCAAAAAATGCATCCATTCGGGACTTTACTGTACAAACTAACTTGAATGAAACCTATGACTCAGCAAGATTAAAATTAAATGTTTTACTTTCAAATTTTTCGGATGTAAAATCCAAAGGAAGTGTTTCATTTGAACTAATGGAAAAGGATGAAACTATTTTGAAATCTACAAAAGCATTTAATTTAAAAAAATTAAGTCAGAAATTTTTAGAAAGTATTTTAATGGTAGATAATGTCAAGCTTTGGAGTGCTGAGCAACCAAATCTCTACACCCTTTGGATTAGAGTTTTTGATAAAAAAGGTGTTGAAACTCATGCCTTAAGTCAGTCAGTTGGTTTTAGACAAACTGTCATAGAAAATGGCCAATTTCTTATAAATGGAAAACCAGTTTTGTTTAAAGGAGTTAATAGACATGAGCATGATGAATGGACAGGTCACGTTATTACAAAAGAATCTATGTTTCGTGATATTAAAATAATGAAAGAAAACAATATCAATGCAGTTAGAACTTCACATTACCCCAACGATCCATACTGGTACGAGCTCTGTAACAAATATGGTATATATGTAATTGATGAAGCCAATATAGAAACTCATGGATTTCATTACAAGAAGGAGGACACGCCTGCATACAAACCTGAATTTGAAGCAATGCATTTAGACCGAATAGAAAGAATGGTAATTCGTGACAAAAATCAGCCAAGCATAATCAGTTGGTCGATGGGAAACGAAGCTGGGGACGGTCCAGTATTTGTTAAGGGCTATAATTGGATTAAAAACTATGATACTACAAGACCTGTGATGTATGAAAGAACCTCTGAGCACCCATATTTCAAAACTGAAAAAATAGAAATTGAATTGGAACCTCACACTGATTATATGTCGTGGATGTATGCCCCAATGGAAATGATAAAAAGCGAATATTTAAATAGATTTCCCGACAGACCTTTTATTTGGTGCGAGTACTCCCACGCGATGGGAAACAGCAATGGTAATATTTCTGATTTGTGGGATATGGTTAGAAATGAACGTCAAATGCAGGGTGGTTTTATTTGGGATTTTGTTGATCAGGGACTTGCGGCAATTGATGAAGACGGAAAAAAATATTGGAAGTTTGGTGGCGATTTTGCGCCTGACAAATATCATACTGATGGCAATTTTTGTTTAAACGGAATTGTAAATTCAGACCGTACACCACACCCAGCACTTGATGAAGTAAAGTATGTTTATCAAAATGTGCACGCAACTTGGGCAGATAATTCTAAATCACAAATTGCACTATTCAATGAAAACTTCTTCACATCTTTAAGTAATTACGATTTAAAAGTTGCATTACTTGAAAATGGTGTGGAATTAGAGTCATACAATCTTAATTTACAAACTGCACCACAAGAAACAGAACTTTTTGAACTTTCTTTCAAATCTGATTTGAATTCAAATAAAGATTATCATGTAAATATATATGGGTTACTAAAAGATGATGGACTAGTTCGAGAAAAAGGTCATATTGCTTTTTCTGAACAATTAAAATTAAAAGAAACAAAAACACAATTTATTTCCAACAATTATGAGAATGATATTCATATTACAGAAAGTGAAAATGGACTTAAATTGAATTCTGGAAAATTATCAGTTGAATTTGATAAAATAAGAGGAGTCTTAAAAAGCTTGTCTTTTTCAGATAAAGAATTTTTGCTAAAAAGTCCAAAACCTCATTATTGGAGAGCTCCAACAGACAACGATTATGGTAACAAAATGCCAACAAGATTAAAGGCATGGAAAAATGCTTCAGAAAATCAAAAATTGATATCATTTGATTACAATAAAATAAAGAATGGTTTTCTGGTAGAAGCTGTTTTTGACTTAATTGACGTAAACTCAGAAGCAAAAATGACATATCTGATTCAATCTGAAGGAAATTTAAAAGTCACACATTCATTGAGATACGGGGGTGGTATTGATAATACTGAAATTCCAAGAGTAGGAGTAAATATGCAACTTTTATCTAACTTAACAAATGTTGAATGGTATGGCAGAGGTCCACATGAAAATTATATTGACAGAAAGGCATCCGCATTTAAAGGAATATATAATTTTCAAGTTGAAGATATGAAATTTGAATATGGTAGACCTCAAGAAAACGGATATAGAACAGAAACAAAGCAATTAATTTTATCTGATGAGAACGGAAATGGTATTGAATTTAAAGGACTTCCAGAATTTTCATTTGCAGTACACAATAATCTGACAGATGACTATGACGATGGAGAATTCAAAAAATCAAAACGACGTGACAAACAGAACAAAAAAGTTATGAGTCACTTAAATGATATTAAACCAAAGTTACTACTAAACCTAAATATTGACTTAGGTCAAATGGGAGTTGGTGGCGATAATTCTTGGGGTGCAAAACCTCACAAAAAATATTTATTAAAGCCCAAAAATTACTCCCACTCATTTTTAATTAAACAAAAAAAAATTAAATAGAAATGTTAAAGAAAATCGCATTATATATTTTTTTTATAACTCTATGTAGTAATATTAGTTCACAGAACAAATACTATTTAAGCACTTCTTTAGGAGATGATAATAACAATGGAAACATTAATCAACCATGGAAAACATTAGCAAAAATTAGCAATACCAGTCTTGGGCCTGGGGATGTTGTATATTTTAAAAGTGGAGATACGTTCAATGGCCATTTCGAAGTTAATGGTTCTGGAACAAACGAAGAACCTATTGTCTTAACGTCATATGGAAGTGGAGAAAAACCCATAATTAGTGGATCTAATCACAACGATGGTGGAGGAGACTACAAAGAAGCAATTTTGGTAACTAATAATGATAATATAATTTTTGATAATCTAGAAATTCAAAATCACAGAACTATTTCTAGAACTGGAGTGGGTGATTTGGTAAGTTTTGGTGTATTAATTGAGGTAAATCAATCAAATAATAATTTGAATAATTTTTTGTTTCGAAATATGACTTTTAAAAATATATATGGACTATACTGGGTTGATCCTTCAAATCAAGGTGCATTTAATGCTTTTGAGGTTTCTGGTATTACTTTTAAATCAGGAACAGGAGGTATAATAAATAATGTAATTATTGAAGACTCGTACTTCACAGATTTACAAAGAATTGGTATTCATATTAAAAATATTGCTGGTAAAACATCAAATAAAAGAAATAAAAATTTTATAGTAAGAAATAATGAATTTTTTCAAACTGGTGGAACCTGTGTTTTACCTATAAGAACTGAAAATTGTTTAATTGAAAATAATATTTTTAATCAGCCAGGTGCTAAAACAAATGATAAAATGATTGGAAGAGGTAGTGCTGTATGGAACTGGTATAGTATTAACACAATTATTCAACACAATCAAAGTATAAATGCAAAAGGAATACTTGATTCACATGGTATTCACGTCGATCACTCAAATATCGACACATTTATTCAATATAATTATATGCAAGACTGTGAAGGGGGATTTGTTGAAATTCTTGGTGGAAATCAAAGAGCAGTTTATCGCTTTAATATAAGCTTAAATGATGGTTGGCGTGTCAACCCAAACTGGACGAACAGTGACCACACAATTTGGTTGAATGATAAAATAGGAGGTGGTGAATCTGGTCATCCTTCATATGACAGCTATATCTATAACAATACTATTGTGATAAATAAAAATGGAAACGAAGCTTTTGATACTGCCATAGACATTAATGGGGTTAACACTAGAATTTTTAACAATATATTTTACGCAATTAATGGCTCAGGAATAGGAAATCAACAGGGAAATTACAACGATCCAAATCTAATGATAACAAACAATCTTTTCTATGGAAACGTCAGAAATAATTTCAAAGCTAAAGATTCAAATAAAATTGAGGTTAATCCAAATTTTTATGATGAAGGCAGAAATGATTTTTACGGCTTTCAAATCAATGCTTCAAGCCAGGCAATTAGTAATGGGCAAAAATACATTGGAAACTATTCACATCCTGCTATTCCAGTAGAAGCTTCATCAATATTTGATAATGTTGAAAAGTATCCTTCAGTTGATTTTTTTGGAAATCCTCTTTCAGCTGACTCTAATCCAAATATAGGCGCAAGTAATGCTAAAAATGGAGAAATTACACTCACAAATATTGAAATGAAAAGAAACAAAAAAATTCATGTTCAAAATCCAATGGTTTATGACAAAGTTATTTTGCAAGGAATTGATAAGTCTTATCGATACAGTCTCGTAGATTTAATTGGACGAGTACAACAGTCGGGTCAATTGAAAGCTAACCAGATTGAGATTCTATTAAATCAATCTCTGAATTCCGGGATTTACGTACTTAAGATTGAAAATGAATACAATTCATATTCTGAAAAACTACTGGTACATTGATATTAAAATGATTAGGACATTAATTTTTTCTGTTTTTTTTATAACAACATGCGGTTGTCAAAACTCCATTAACACAAGCCCTGATGATCCTGAAAATATGAATCCTATTCTAAGCCATATTCCAGAGAATTACTCTATAATTAAAGAAGATAACTTTGATTTTTTTAGCTCGGAAAATTGGTCCAAAGGACTTACTCACGATGATGATAATTCAATTAGAATGCTGTGGAATAGAAATACTGGTGGAGAGCATTTACTAAATGATAAATATGCTGGATATATTTTGGACGAAAATGTTTATATATCAGATGATGGACTTCTTTATCTCGAGAATAGAAAAGAAAATGTTCAAGGGACTAACCCGGTTGGTGACTTTGAATATTCTACCGGATGGATAAATTCTTTACAAAAGATAAATTTTAATGGTACAGAAAAGGGAATCTATATTGAAATTAAAGCCAAGTTCCCTAAGGGAAACAAAGTTTGGCCTGCAATTTGGTTAATCGATGATTCTGAAAATAGGGGTTGGCCCCCAGAAATAGATATTTGGGAATATTTTGGTCGTTTTTTTGACTCTAACAGACAGGACTTAATGTATATGCGATATATATATGGTTTATGGAATGACAAAAAGAATCATAGTGCGGCTATTGAAAATTTTCATGAAATATATAACGCTTCAAACGAATTTAAAATTTATGGATTTCAATGGACAAATGAAATTATGAGATGGTACATTGACGGAGCTCTTGTACATGAAAAAAATAGTGGATTTGAAATTCCTTTGTCAGATTGGCCCAATAAAAAAATGTGTTTGGTTATTAACAACGGATTGATGAGTGCGGTTGCAGAAGAAGACACTATATTTCCAAATTCATTGATTATTGACTACATCAAAATTTTTCAAAAAGATGATTAAATTGTTCTTATAATAAGCAACTTTTATTAATTATATTCTACCAAAATAATGCATATAGCAAAGCTGTGATTGTTAACACTCCAAATGCAGCAACATTAAAAGTTTTATCTGTAGCAAAAAGTTCTTTGGTAATTATGATTCCTTTTGAATTGTCTTTGTTGCCTTCAAATTTACTAATCAATGCTATAACTAATAAAGTAGCAATACAAGTCAGCATCATTTGATTCATAAAAGGGATATTCACAAACAGAACTGAATCAACCCAACCATTAGGAGCGACTTTAAAATACATCGCAATTGGAATTGATAGAATTACACCCCATATTGCAGCATTATTTGTAGCTTTTTTGTAAAATAGACCCATCAAAAATACTGCTAGTATTCCAGGACTTACCACTCCAGTATATTCCTGAATAAATTGAAAAACCTGACCCAAGCTACCCAATTGTGGGGCAATTAACATTGCAGTTATTAAAGCAATAAGTGCAGCTAAACGACCAACTTTAACCATTTGTTTATCACTTGCATTATTGTTAAACATTGATTTGTAGATATCCATGGTAAAGATTGTTGAAGTTGAATTTAACATAGATGCCAATGATGATACAATTGCTGCTGCTAAGGCTGCCAATATTAGGCCCTTTAAACCCACTGGAATAAAGTTTTTTATCAACCAAGGAGCAGCATTGTCATTAGCTACATTTCCTGCGCTACCTAAAAATCCTTCACTACTTAACAAAGCCATATTCAAATTTCCAGTATTGGGGTCGAGATTCATTACGTAAGCAATTATGCCTGGTAAAACAACTATAACTGGAATGATTAACTTCAAGAAAGCAGCAAATACAATACCCTTCTGCCCTTCTTTTAAACTTTTTGCTGCCAAAGTTCTTTGAATAATATATTGATTAAATCCCCAATAATATAGATTTGCAACCCACATACCTCCAATAATTACAGCTAAGCCGGGTAGGTCCCACCATGCATCTTTTCCATTTGGTGTAATAATTTCACCTTTTGATAAAATCATAGAAAATCGTTCCGGAGCTTTTTCATAAACAAATCTTAAACCATCAATAAAACTTCCAGAATCTGTTACATTGGCTAGGGCAAAATAAGCCATTAAAAGACCCCCTACAATAAGTAAAACGACTTGTACAACATCTGTCCAGGCCACTGCAGCTAAACCCCCCCAAAGTGAATATGCTGCTGCAAAAAGACCAAGACCAACAATACTATTTAAAAGTATACTTCCATCCCCATTACCAATAATAGTATCTAAGGCTTTACCTCCTAAAAATAGAACAGTTGTAAGGTTGACGAAAACAAATAGTGCAATCCAAAATACTGCAAGTATAGTTTTAAGGTTGGTACTATATCTTTTTTCAATAAACTCAGGAATAGTGTATAAACCTTTTTCAATAAAAATGGGTAGAAAATATTTTCCAACAACAAGAAGAGTTATTGCAGCCATCCATTCATATGAAGCAATTGCTAGGCCTAAAGCAAAACCTGAACCAGACATTCCTATGAATTGTTCAGCAGAAATATTAGCTGCTATGAGCGATGCACCAATAGCCCACCAAGGTAATGACTTGCCAGCTAGAAAATAATCTTCTGCGCTTTTAATTTCACCTTTTTTTTGTCTAGACACAAAAAGTCCAATCGACAATATGAGAAGTGCATAGGTTGTAAAGACTAAAATATCAATTGTTGAAAAATCCATATTTATTTATTTTAATGGTTTATTTATATTTTTTTAAATAATGAGTTTGACTGCAGTTTCGTAGCATTTCCGCAGCTTGCTCCGCTGTAATATCACGCTGAGGTTCAGCAAACATTTCGTAACCAACCATAAATTTCTTTATTTCTGCAGAGCGCAGCAAAGGTGGGTAAAAAGACATGTGCATATGCCAAAAATCACTTTTATGATTATTTGTG
>PKDV01000026.1 GCA_002862715.1 Flavobacteriaceae bacterium
AAAATGTTAGGTTTCTAATTACAAAAATTAAATTTTCACTAGTTCGAGTCAAAATTTGGGAACACTTTTTAGTTTTGTAAAGCGTTGATAATCAGTGTGTATTTTTTTGTGGGTCATACTGGATTCGAACCAGTGACTTCCGCCCTGTCAAGGCGACACTCTGAACCAACTGAGTTAATGACCCAAAAGGATTCAAAAATAAATAAATTAGTTCTAATAACTTTATGTTTGTATTTTCATACTATGATTTATTATTCTAGAGACGATATTGACAATCTTGATAAAATATTTAGACTAAACATGATTAATAGTTGTACCGGATTCAAATCAGCTAATCTTTTAGCAACCAAATCTACAAACGGAAATACTAATGTTGCAGTTTTTAGTAGCATTACTCACCTTGGCAGTAATCCACCGCTGATTGGTTTCATTTTACGACCTACAACTGTCCCAAGAGACACTTACAAAAATATCAAGGATACAGGAGTTTTTACAGTAAATCACATCACGAAAAATCAAGTTGAGGACGCGCATCATACGTCAGCTAAATACTCTTCCGACATATCAGAATTTGATAAGACTGAATTAGAAGAAGAATACCTAGACAATTTTCATGCTCCTTATGTTAAAAATTGTAATGTAAAATTGGGATGTAAATTTCTAGAGGAATATTACATTAAAGAAAACGATACCTTAATGTTGGTTAGTGAAATAATGCATATTTACATTATTGATAATAAAATTCAAGAAAAAGATGGATGGCTAAATTTACAAACTGCCAAAAGCGTTACTATTAATGGACTAGATGGCTACTTATCAGCTAAACTCATTAATAGATTTCCATATGCTAGACCAAAAAAGTCATGAATTTTATAGATAAAAATCTTGAAGAATATGTTGAAAAACATACTGAACAAGAACCCAAACTCTTAACCAAACTAAATAAAATAACGCACCAAACTGTTTTACAGCCAAGAATGTTGAGCGGACATTATCAGGGCAGGCTTTTATCTTTTTTATCAAAGTTAGTTTCACCAAATAAAATACTTGAAATTGGTACATACACTGGATATTCAACAATTTGCTTGGCCGAAGGGCTAACTAAAAATGGAACAATAGATACGATTGATGAGAACGAGGAGTTGATTGAAATTCAAAACAAATTTTTTAGTGAATCTGGTTACTTTAATGTAATAAATCAACATTTAGGGAAGGCGAAAAATATTATTCCTAATATACGCGGTACATTTGATTTAGTATTTATAGATGCAGACAAGGAAAATTACCCACTGTATTTTGATTTAATTATTAATCGAGTAAATAAAGGAGGAATAATAATAGCAGATAATGTTCTTTGGTCAGGAAAGGTGCTTAAAAAACCAAAAGATGAGGCAACAAAGGCCTTAATCAATTTTAATAGATTGGTTAAAAATGATTCAAGGGTAGAAAGTATTATTCTTCCAATAAGAGATGGGTTGACATTGCTTAGAAAAAACTAGCGTTTCCTAGTTACAGTATTTTTAATTTTATTTATTTCCGTTTTAATATTTTGAACCTCATCAACTATTTCTTTAGTATCAATACCTTGATTTGAAGCAGTTTTTTCAATTTCTTTACGAAAATCTTTACTTGCATTTTTCACTTGTTGAACACTTTTTCCTAATGTTTTGGCGATATCAGGAACTTTTTTTGCCCCAAAAACAAGTAAAACTACCATAAAAACAAAAATTATTTCAGCTCCGCTAATGAAAATGATTGTCATTTAATTCCTTCTTTTTCTAAATTTATCAAAATTGGTTTCATTTATTTTTCTTGGCCAGATATTATTGGTAGAATTAACATCAGCAGTTTTTTCATCGGGATCTATTTGAACTCCAACAATTTTTTTACTTGAAACTAAAACTCGTTTATATTCACTGTCATTTTTTCTCCAGATTTGAGCAGGATATTTTTCTCTAAAGGAAGTACCATCTTCATAAGTATATTCAACAATGATAGGCATAACTAAGCCCCCTGGCTTGTTAAAACTTATTTCATAAAAATAATTGGTTGATGAAAATTTAGACAATTCTTTTTGCGTAAAATTTTCTTCTAAGTAATTTTTTAAATTTGGGGAAAGTTCAAAAGGCTGAATTTCGTTAAAATTTTCATTGTCATCTTGCACAGCAAAAATTAGAGGTGGGACATCTGACATTTCAATTCCTCTGTCTGATAAGTTTTTTAAATAATCTTCAGGGGCACTATCCGAAAATTTGAGTTCTCTAATTTTTTCAACTCCTATATCAACATAGTCAGTAGTATAAAACCATCCTCTCCAAAACCAATCTAAATCAACTGCTGAGGCATCCTCCATTGTTCTAAAAAAATCTTCGGGAGTAGGGTGCTTAAACATCCATCTACGTGAATATGTTTTGAAAGCAAAATCAAACAATTCTTCTCCCATTACAGTCTCTCTCAATATATTTAAAGCAGTTGCAGGTTTTCCATATGCATTTGGTCCAAGTTGATAAACATTTTCAGGGTTAGACATAATTGGAGCTAGAAAATCTTGATCATATGACATGTAGGAAATTATTTTTTTTGCCGGACCTCTTCTTGAGGGATAATTTTTATATCCTCTGATTGCCGATGGATAATTTTTACCAAACTCCTGCTCTGCCAAATATTGAACAAAAGTGTCCAATCCTTCATCCATCCATCCCCACTGTCTTTCATCAGAATTAACTATCATGGGAAAATAATTATGGGCGATTTCGTGAATAATAACACTAATCATCCCAAATTTTACTCTATCCGAGTAGGAGCCATCTTTTTCAGGTCTACCGTAGTTCCAACAAATCATTGGGTACTCCATGCCTTGGTTTTTGGCATGTACTGAAATGGCTTTGTGGTATGGGTAATCAAAAGTAAAATCGGAAACAGTTTTTAGCGTTTGAGCAACAGCTAAAGTTGACCATTCTTCCCACAAAGGATTTCCCTCCTTCGGATACAGAGATACTGCCATTACATTTTTATTACCAACCTTAACAGCCATCATATCCCAAATAAACTTTTTTGAAGCTGCAAAAGCATAGTCTCTTACATTTTCAGCTTTAAATTTCCATGTCTTTGTTTTTTTGGTAGATGTTTTTTCATTTTTTTCAGCTTCATCTTGATTTACAATTAAAACTGGTTTATTAAATGAATTTTTTGCCAGTTCGTACCTTTCCATCATTTTTTTTGAAAAAACTTCTTTTCTGTTAATTAATTCTCCAGTAGCATCTAAAATAAAATTTGCTGGAACTGTGATGTCAACTTCGTAGTCACCAAAAGGAAGAGCAAATTCACCATTTCCCCAAAACTGATGGTTTTGCCAACCTTCAACGTCATTGTACACACACATCCTCGGAAAAAACTGTGCAATAACATACGCCCTATTATTGTCCTCCTCAAAATATTCATAACCAGAGCGTGCCCTGTCTATCACATGATTGTTAATATTATACCACCATTTAACATTAAATGAATAAACATCCCCAGGAGATAACGGAGTTTGTAAATTTATTCTAAGCATGGTTTGATTTATTGTAAAAGATAAATTATCTCCATTTGAATTTGTTACAGAAGTTATATTAAATCCACCATCAAACGGCTCTTTCAAGTGAGAATTGGCAAATCTAGATATAGTATTAATTTCTTCAACTGACTGGCTGTTTTTTAACAACGAAGGTGAATCTTTTTTTCTAATATTTTGATCGAGTTGCAACCACAAATATTCCAAAGTTGAAGGCGAATTATTAGTATATACCACTTCCTGCTCGCCATATAACATTTGTTTATCGTCATCTAATAAAATTTTCATTTTATAATCAGCTTTTTGCTGATAATAGCTTGGACCTGGAGCACCAGAAGCAGATCTATAGGCATTAGGAGTAGCAAACTCATCATATAATTGTTTGAACTTATTTTGATTAGTATGGCCGATTTTTTTTTGATCTTGTGAAAAAGATAAAAGGGAAATAAAAAAACAAAGTATGTATGAAAAAAATTTATTCATCAGTTAGAATTAAAAATTATTACTTTTCTTTTGTTATAGTCAAGCAAATAACTTGATTTTTTTTTAAAAAAATTAACATTTACAATATTTTTTTGCTCCGGAAATTCGTCAATTAGAAGTGTATTTGTACAAGAAATAAAATTAAAATCATTTATTTTATTAATAGCAATATAAATTTTTATAAACTGGTTATCAAATTCCCATCCCACAAATTCAAATTCTGTATCGTCACCAATTCCATTTAGTATAAAATGGTTTTTAAAATAATTAATTAATATTCTTTTTTCATCTTTTGAACTTCCATTTTCAATATCTAATGAAACAGATGAATTTGAAAAAGAGGATAACGATTTCTGTAAGTCATCAATATAAAAATTTGAAATAATTTCAATACTCTTTTTCTTTTCATTATAAAAAATTTCAGTTGTACTTAAATAATATTTGTGAAGAGGTGTAAATATGAAAAATATGAAAATTTTAAAAAATAATTTCATCGAAGTTTTTTCTTAAAGTTTACACTTGATTTTACCAAAAAGTCCATAATTTCAAAATTGGACTTATCTAATAAGAGTTCGCTTGTTTTAATATTATCGTCACAATAAATTAAAAACTGTCCTATTTTATCTTTTTCAATTTTGAGTTCATTTATAAAAAAAAATTCATCAAAAAGTTGAACAATCACATCACTTGGTTTCAAACTAACTTCACTGTTCTTTTGTTTAGATTTAGAAACGACTAGTCTAGAAAGAGCCTTATAAACATTCACAAAATTAATACCATTATACAATTGATTTTGGCGCTGAATTACATTTTCAACTCTTGTAGATTTATCTCGATTGTAATCAAATTTTTTAAATTCTTCAGATTTTAAATCTAAAAATTTTTGTCTCTGACTAGGCGTTACAACTACTTCGTCAAGTTCTGTCACTTTTTCATTGACATCAATCACTAACCTGCTTTTTTGTAAAATTTCTTTTGTTATTCTGACACTTCTAATTTTGTATTGTAGTGAAGTAAATAGCAATTCATCGTTTAACATCACTTCAATTGCAAATTCTCCATTTTCATCTGTAATTGTTGCTTTTTCAGTGGATGTATTTATAACATTTGCAGAAATCACATTTGAATTTTGATATAAAACCTTCCCTCTCAGCCAGGTTCGATAATCAGTTTGGGACAGGCATATTTGACAAATCAACAGAAAGAAGAAAAATCTTAACATTTTATTAATTGCTGAGCGGAAGACCGGGTTCGAACCGGCGACATTCAGCTTGGAAGGCTGACGCTCTACCAACTGAGCTACTCCCGCTTGAAACAAATATACATTTTTAGGCTAAACGCTTTACAAAATGAAATCCAAGATGGTCAAAACCTAATCTTTTATAAAGCTCATGAGATTTAGTATTTTCTTTGTATGCGTTTAATTCAAGCGCCTCGTAGCCTAATTTCTTTAAATAATTTTCAATCCAAAAAACTAATTTTGAACCAACACCCTTGTTTTGATAATCTGGCAATATGTAAAGATGATCAATCTCACAACTTTTTCCAGAATAATGACGTGTCTGGTACCATAATCCACATAAACCCACTAAATTTTTATTTACATAGATTCCTAGACAATCATACTCATGATTGAACATGTTTTTAAATCTATTAATGAGTACTGAGTCTGTATATTTATTGTTTGTGAAATTTTGCATCAATGGAATAAGTTCTTTAATATTCCCTAATTTTAGAAATTTAAATTTTACTTCCATAGTGTGGAGATAATCGCAAATCTACAATATAAAGTCATTGATGCTAAAAAAACTTATGAAGTTAGACACCCTGTACTAAGAAAAAATTTGCCACTGTCAAGTTGTTATATGGAACTTGATGATGACGTTTCAACAATCCACCTTGGTGGGTTTATTAAAAAAAAAATGGTTGCAGTATTATCTATACTAATAAATCCAAAATATTCAAATTATCAAACCCCTAACGCTCAAGTTAGAGGTATGGCTGTTTTAAATAAATATCAGGGTAAAGGGATTGGAATAAATATGTTCACTGAAGCTGAGAAAAAAATAAATAAACATCGTATAAATCTAATTTGGCTAAATGCAAGAATTGATGCAGTAGACTTTTATAAAAAATGTGGTTTTAGTATAATTGGTAAAAAATTTAGACTTGAATATGGTGGCGAACATTTCAAAATGATAAAGAAATTATGAGGAAATTAATAATTATAATATTTACTTACCAATTTGTTAATTGTCAAATAAACATAACAAACTTAATTGGCATTGATACATCTCATTTGGTTATTCATGATGAGTTTCATAAGCTTACTAAAAATACAAGTTTGGCTTTTTTAGATATGCAAAAAGCTGCAAAAAATGATGGTATTGACTTGCAAATTGTTTCAAGTTTCAGAACATTTGACAAGCAAAAAAATTTATGGAACAAAAAATTCAAAAGATTTTCTGACGAAGGAAACAACACGCGCGAATCACTAAATATGATTTTAAGATATTCTGCAGTACCAGGTACTTCTCGACACCATTGGGGAACTGAAATCGATATTACTGATAGAAATGTAATTGAAAAACATTTGTTGAATTCAAATAAATTTCACAATGGCGGTCCTTTTGAACCCTTACACAATTGGATGATGAAAAATGCTCATAAATATGGATTTTATTTAGTTTACACTGACGACAAAGATAGAAATGGGTTTTTGTATGAACCATGGCATTACAGCTACAAACCAGACGCAATTGAAATTATTAAATCTTATGACATCAGAACTGGTTTTGCTTATTTTAAAACCACTAATGTGAGTGGAAGTGAAATCATTGACATAAATTTCTGGAATAATTATATGCAAAAATATTTTTTCGGAATTAATCCAATACTAATTCCAGAGCTTTAAATAATGTTAGCTTTGAAGTATCTTTATTTTATAAAGAACAAATGAATAAAAAAGTTTTATTGATGATTCTTGATGGCTGGGGTATTTCTCCTAATCCAAAAATTTCTGCAAATGATAATGCTAATACACCATTTATTGATAGCTTATCAAATACAACTTCAAAAAATGTACTTCACACATATGGAAATCATGTTGGTTTGCCTAAAGGTCAGATGGGAAATAGTGAAGTTGGACATTTAAATTTAGGCGCTGGACGTATTGTTTACCAAGATTTACAAAAAATTAATAAGGATATAAAAAGTGGTGATTTTAATAAAAACAAGATATTAACAGACGCTTTAAATTACGCGAAAAAATTCAATAAAAATGTTCATTTAATTGGTCTAGTTTCAAACGGTGGAGTTCACTCTCACTTCAACCACTTAAAAGCGATAATTAAAAAAGTGAATTCCTCTCAAATACCTAATTGTTTTATTCATGCTTTTACAGACGGAAGAGATGTTGACCCTAAATCAGGAATTAATTTTTTGAATGAATTAAATGATTATTGTGAAAATACAAATGCAATTATCGCAAGTGTTATTGGGCGATATTATGCAATGGATCGAGACAATAGATGGGATAGAACCAAAAAAGCATACAGATTACTTGTTGAAGGTCTAGGAAATAATTCCAAAAATTTAAACAAAACAATTGTAGAGAGTTATTCAAAGGGAATAACTGATGAATTTATCGAACCCGTAACTTTAGGTAATGCTGAAGAAGTTGAAAAAAGTAGAATAACTGAAAATGATGTAGTAATATTTTTTAATTTTAGGACAGATAGAGGCAGGCAATTGACTTATGCACTTACTCAAAAAAAAATTGATGATTATGGAATGACTCCTCTATCATTGCACTTCCTTACTATGACTAATTACGATGATTCCTTCAAAAACATAAATATAATTTATAAAAAAGAAAACCTCAAAGATACTCTTGGAGAAATCCTATCAAAAAATGGTAAAAAACAATTAAGAATTGCCGAAACAGAAAAATATCCACACGTAACTTTTTTCTTCAACGGGGGTAGAGAAGAACCATTTAAAAATGAGGATAGAATTTTATGTCCATCACCAAAAGTTTCAACATATGATTTGATGCCAGAAATGAGCGCATATAATATAACAGAAAAACTTATACCAATTATAATTGAAAAAAAATATGACTTTATTTGCTTGAACTTTGCTAATCCAGATATGGTAGGTCACACTGGTAATATGAATGCAGCTGTAAAGGCATGTGAAGTTGTTGATGAATGCGCCAAAAAGATAGTTAATGCGGCAATTAAAAATTTTTATTCAATTTTAATAATTTCTGATCACGGAAATTGTGAAAAAATGATTAATTCCGACGGTAGTCCGAATACTTCACACACAACTAACCTTGTACCGATATATTTGATTGATAATAAATTTAAAAAGATAGATGAAGGGAATTTAAGTAACATAGCTCCAACAATTTTAAAAATATTAAAAATCAATCAACCATCAACAATGAATGCTAAATCTCTAATATGAAAATCAAATTCTTAGTTATGCTCTTTATAATGTCATCATGTAACACTGACTTAATTGGTGAAATTGATATAAATGATTTAAAAAAATTTCCACATAAATCCTGGTTTGTTTCTGAATATGATAATTACGAACCTTATGATGATACTATGGAAAAACTAAAACCCCTAATAAATAAATATGACATATTATTATTTATGGGAACGTGGTGTGATGATAGTCAGACTCATGTACCGACATTTTTAAAAGTTATAAATCAATTGGACTTCAAAAATGAGCTAAGAATAATTGCAGTTGATTTAGATAAAAAAACACCTACAGGGATAGCTAATAATTACAATATCGAGTACGTACCTACTTTCATTTTTGTGGAGAATGGAAAAGAAGTCAATAGAATCGTAGAGTTTCCAGTTGATTTTATAGAAGATGACATATTGGCTATTTGTAAAGACAATAATTATAAAAATGTTTATGAATTGTAATGTCAATTGTAAAATCAAATTCCGAAATTGAATTAATTAGAGAAAGTGCTCAACTAGTTTCAAAGACACTTGGAATGTTAGCTATCGAAATTAAGCCAGGAATTACAACTTTAGAACTTGATAAAAAAGCTGAGGAATATATTAGAGATAATAATGCGGAACCTGGTTTTTTAGGTTTGTATGGTTTTCCTAACACACTATGCATAAGCCCAAATAATGAAGTTGTACACGGAATACCTAATAAAAAAATTTTAAAAGAGGGAGAAATAATTTCAATTGATTGTGGTGTATTAAAAAATGGCTTTTATGGAGATCACGCATACACATTTTCAGTAGGAGAAATTAGCGAAGAAAAAAAGAAACTTTTAGACATAACAAAAAAATCATTGTATAAAGGAATTAGTTTATTTAGCTCAGGTAATAGAGTTGGTGATGTTGGATACAGCATACAAAATTATGTTGAGAGTTACGGCTATGGTGTTGTCAGGGAGTTGGTTGGGCACGGCATAGGAAAAAATATGCACGAGAAACCTGAAATTCCAAATTATGGAAAGCGAAGTACTGGTAAAGTTTTAAAAGAAGGAATGGTTGTCGCAATAGAACCCATGGTTAATATGGGAACAGAAAAAATTATTCAACTAGATGATGGCTGGACAATTAAAACTGCAGATGGTAAGCCAAGTGCTCATTTTGAACATAACGTTGCCATAATTGACGGTAAACCAAAATTACTTTCAACATTTAAATTTATTTATGATGCTCTTGGTATTCGTACGGATGAAGAAAAGCCGTTTTCATAATTATTTTATGTTATGAAAAAAATTTTTCTTTTCATTGGTAGAGTTTTTCCTAGAAATTTTTTACATAAATTATTTTTTTTATTACCAATATTAGATTTGATTTACAGAGGAAAAAAATATACAGATCCAATAAATCAAAAGAGCTACAGAGATTTTTTAAATTATGGCCACGTTAAGACCAGAAAAAGTGTTTTAAGTCCAGGGACATTGTCCCTTGAGAGGCATCGTCTTTTATGGCTTTTTTTAAATAGAGAAACAGATTTTTTCAAAAAAAAATCAAAAGTTCTTCACATAGCACCCGAAATTGCATTTATAAAAAAAATAAGTTCAATAAAAAATATTGATTATTACTCATGTGATTTAAACTCTCCACTGGCTAAAATAAAGGCTGATATTTGTAATTTACCATTTGAAAATAAATATTTTGATTGGGTTTTATGTAACCATGTTCTTGAACACATAAAAGACGACAAATCAGCAATCAAAGAAATTTTTCGTGTATTAAAACCTGGTGGAAAAGCAATAATGCAAGTTCCCCTAAATAAAAATCTTAAAAAAACTGTTGAGGATGATACAATAAC
>PKDV01000025.1 GCA_002862715.1 Flavobacteriaceae bacterium
GCATCTAATACTTGTGAATCATTTAACCTTGATGAAGGTATTTCATAGGTTAATATTCAAAACAAATATCTTAAAGACTACATATCGTTGTCTTTTTTTTTAGAATGGATAGCCAATTGCCTCAAAATTCCAAATAATGGGTAATAAATAGTATACAGCAATAAATACTATTATTATTGAAATAATATTCATCCAAATACCAACCCTTGCCATATCTGAAATTTTCAAATAATTTGATCCAAAAACTACAGCATTGGGTGGTGTAGCAACCGGAAGCATGAATGCACATGATGCGGCAAGCGTTGCACCTATCATAATAACATACGGGTGAACATCTAAAACAAGGGCCGCGGGGGCTAAAATTGGTAACAACATTGATATCGTCGCTACGTTTGATGTGATTTCGGTTAAGAAGTTTACTGAGGCAATTATAATGAGCAATATTAAAATTAAAGAAAGTCCTTCTAGTTGTGTCATACCATCTGCAATCCATAATGCCAGACCAGATGCTTTAAATCCTTTTGCAATTGCAAAACCAGCACCAAAAAGCAATAATATTCCCCAAGGTAATTTTACAGCGTAATCCCAATTCATAATCTTCTGTCTTACGTTATCTTTAGTTTTTATTGTAGAATTAAATAAAAACAAACTTAAACCCGAAACCAAAGCAATTATTGTATCATCAATTTTTGATAAAAAATTATTTTCAGGAAATAACTTTTGAACAAATCCTCTTAAAATCCATGCAAGCGCAGTTGTTCCAAAAATTACACCAACCAATCTTTCTTCATAGCTAATTTTGCCAAGTTTTTCCAATTGCATTGATAATTCATTTTGTCCTCTTTTGAAGTTAGTTTTACTGAACTTAAATGCAATATTTGTTAAATAATACCAAGAAATTGATAAAAGAAAAATAGAAATTGGTAGTGCAAAAAATATCCATTTCCAAAAAGGGATTTTAACTTCATATAGTTCCATAATTACTCCAGCAAAGACTAAATTTGGGGGTGTACCTATGGGAGTTGCTATACCTCCAATAGACGCACTAAAAGCAATTGATAACATTAATGCTTTTCCAAAAATTTTATTTTCATTTTCAGCAGTACTTTTTAAATCCTTCATTTTTTTTATGATAGCAATACCTATTGGTAACATCATTACAGCTGTTGCAGTATTTGAAATCCACATTGATAAAAATGCAGTTGCAATCATAAATCCAAGAATAACTTTTTTTACATCAGTTCCAATAATGTTAACTATATTAAGTGCTATCCTTTTGTGAAGATTCCATTTTTCAATTCCAAGTGCTAAAATAAATCCACCTATGTATAGAAAAATATATTTATGGCCATAGGATGAACCAACGTCTTCTAAACTCAATGCACCACTTAATGGAAATAAAACTAATGGAAGCAATGATGTTGCGGCTATCGGAATAGCTTCTGTTACCCACCATATTCCAATCCAAAGAGTAGCAGCTAAAACTGCATTCCCTTCATCAGATAAATTGTCAGGATTAAAAAATAGTCTAACCAAGAAAAAAACTAAAGGTCCTAACCATAGCCCTATATCCCTTTTTTTTAATGACATATATTATTAGTTGTTTAATAATGTGTTAAGTAGGTTTCTAAACTCGGGAGAATTATAAATAGCTTGACCATCATGTTTTATACCCTGAGCAACAATTTTATTATGATTATTTGATGGAAACTTTATATTAATGTATTGGAACATATTTTCACCTCTTTTATATCTAGAACTCCCCAAAACAGAAAGATAACAAGTTGAATTATTAAATTGACCATCACTGCCAGAAACGCCATTTCCAAGTAAGTAAGTGATCTTTCTATTAATAAAATTATCATCAAAAATTTGTTTTGAAGTATTTAACAAGTATCTGGGTATATCATTATTATAACCGTAAGGCCAATTATAAATTCCATTGCAATTTTGAACCACATAAAGTTGATTATTAGATTCACTTATTCTTTCATTGGTAGGGTAGTAGTAGAATTGACTTTCACTAACAATGTATTCAAAATTTATTTCAGGGTATTTGTTTTCAGATTTATTTGCTGCAGAAAATAAATGAGTAAACAATCCTCCAGATGATTGTCCTGTTATTACAATCTCATTTAATGATGGAAAAAAAGATTTGTTTGCAAGTCTATCAATAATTATATCTAATGCCTCAAATGAACTAATATTAGCTGCACCTGACGAATCACCACCTTTTCTGTAATCTGAACCCCATGATAAATAATTTTGACTTGAATTTTTAAAATCTGGCGATATTAAAATAGTGCTTTCAGAAAGACTTAAGGCCTGTACAGTAGTTGACATGTACGAATAATAATCATCAGGGTTAAAACTATTTCCATGAACAACGACTATTGCTTTTTCTAAATCACATTGCCAATCATCTTCTGTACTATAAATTGGATAATTTGAATAATAAACAAAATTGCCACTTCCATTATTTGTTTCTAAGTTGACCACTCTTCTGCTCGAGCTAGTCCCATATGATGGAGTAATGTAATTACATCCGTCAATTGTTGTGAACAAAATATTCAATGACATATTTAAGCTTTCACCACTAAGACCAATTGAGCCTTGAAGATTAATGGTGTAATTTGTATTTCTTTGAAGTCTGAGCTGAACATTTGCTTGTGAATTATTTCCTACAACAGAAATAATTTCTACAAGGTTTGAAGGTGTTATATTTAATGCATTTTCAAATGAATTGATATTTATATTTGATGAAAAAGTAAATCTTAGTATTGGATTTAATGAAATATCTTTTGCACCTGAAATAAGGTTGTTATTATCTGCAGTTATTTGTACCAATTGAATCGTTGTAGGTTCATCAGAACCCCCTGAGTCACTAGAACAAGAAATTATAATTACAAAAACTACAAAAAATGATAATTTTCTTATCATGAATTAGTTACAAAATGGGTATGGACATGTTGATGTTTGTGTATTGGTTGAAGTTCTAGAACAATCTCTCTCACCAGTTATCCATCCAGATGGAAGTTTGTAACCCCAAGAAGCTCTATATTCCCATGGGGTGTCATCTCCATCGACATTTACATCTCCGTATGTCTCTACAACAACATCTCCACTAAACAATTCAATCGCATCATCTCCATTTTGATTAACAATACTTGATTGAATAACAAAATCAAAATTATTGTAACAATTTCCATAGTAGCTAGCTATAGTTGATGGTTCTCTTGCCAAAAGTATGTGATCTCCTTCACTTACAGAAAATGATTCAAATGTAAACTCTTTTCCATCTGAGCCACCACCATTATTGGAAGTATTCAACGAATAAAGACTCATATCAGCAATGTCACGATTGGCCATAACATGAATGGTTTTTCCACCATTAGTTCCTGAACCTTCCCACAAAAGAGCTGTTACTCCTTGAATTTGAAGCGGAAAACAATAAGGATATCTAGCATCAGATGAAGAATTTGTTCCAGTTCCAGATGTAACCAAAACAGCTTCCGGACCAGGATAAATCCACTCACCGTCAAGTTTGTATGACCATGAATCTGTATAGTCCCAATACGTTCCTGTCCCATCTACCCCGGGTTGACCAAAAGATTCAATCGAAATATTGTTTTTATAAAGAACAACAGCATCATTTCCATTTTGAGTTATTCTTCCACTTTGATAAACCGTAAAATCAGCAAAGCAATTTTGAAAATAATCTTGGGCATTTGAAAAATCTGAATCTCTTATAATAAATAATTGTTCACCTTTTGTAGCCGTAGCTCCCGAAGGGAATTGAAAGTCAATGTCATTTGGATTTGGATTGGCTCCATTGGTAGCTATTTCAACTCCAAAAATTCCTAAATCTTCAATATTCTCAAGAACATTTAAATGAATTGCTCTAACTCTTCCCAAAGTACCATCAATATAATTATCCAATTCCATTACTCCCTTTAATTCAATCACAGGTCTATCATCATTTACATTTATAGTAATAGGTTCACCGCTTAAACCATCATTTGCGTTAACTAAATTGACAATTGATAATTTTATTGTTTCCACTGATTCAACAACACCATCAAATAAAGCAGTTATAGATGTACTAACAGAGGATTCCCCAGATGGAATAATTAAATTTGTTTTTTCTATTGCGTAATCATCATTTAAGGTTGCTGTTCCTTCTAAGAGAATATCAAAAGTAACATCAACATAAACTAATTCAGACAATGAAAAATTTAAATTTAAATTTTCTGTTTCATAAACTTCAAGTGTTTCATAACTAATACTGAGTGTTGGTGCTAAGAATGTTTTTGTAGTAAAATTAAAATTATAATCCTCTTTTGATGATTCACCATTTGCCCCATAAATTCCCTCAGGTATCAATAAGACATAATTCGTTTCATATTCTAAAACCTCATTAAAATTTATGTTTACAAAAGAGTTTGTTTCATCATATTCAAAAGAAAAATCTACGTTTGGTGTTATTGAGATGGATGACTCGAAAACTTCTTTATTTACCGAATGCGAAAGAACAAGTTGTAATTGCGGTTCTAAATCAAAATCAGAAACATCATTTCCTATAGAACGCTGGTTGTAATTAACTTGAATTACCCTGAAATCATTAGTTATTGGGTAACTTTCAATCCCCGTATCATGATCACATGAAATTAACAGTAATAGTGTAATTAGAAATGTTTTAAAAATTAAATATTTTTTATTTTTCATTATTTTAAAGTTTTAAAAGCTCTGGATATTTAAAATTATCTACAATTTGTTGTAATGATTTAGCATCATCTTCATTCAAAAAAAGTAAATACAATTTCTGTCCATTTTTATCTGTTGTTGTAATTCTTTTTGGAATTTTTTTGTAGGTTTTTTCTCCAGTGAAATATCTGTAGAACAAAAGACCATTTAAATAAACAGCGTATTTAGATGGATGTTTTATATCCCCGTGATCAGCTAATGGCAAGTCAGGCCTCCATTTCAAAGATTCACTAAATAGGGGTCCACTTGGAATAAATTTGATATTAAATTTTTTTGACATATCTAAAAACATCTTATTTATTGGCTTTTGCATTTTTGGACTAGGTTTATATGCCCAAGTAATCATAAAAATTGGAATTGAGTTATATTTTTTAACCAATTCAATGATTTTTTTACTTGTTTCAAAAAATTTACCTCTGTCTATTGTTGCAAGACTATGATGATTTAAAATAACAAAATCGTATTTATTGTTTTTTAAGTAGTCTACTGTTTTTGTATTTCTCTCTTGATTCACATGATTTTCAAGAGTAGACCCCCCAACAAGAGAATGAGTTGTTTTGATGTATGTTGAATTACTATGTTTAGACATTTCATTTACAACAATTGGTAGGTTGTAAAAATAAGTGTAACTATTTCCAACAAAAAGAATATTTAACGTGTCCTTAATTTGGCTATTTGCAAAACTAAAGTTTTGGTTAATTATTAATGTTAAAGCAATAAATAAGCACTTATATGACATCGGTTTACTTATTGATTTGTGTAGGTTCAAAAAATCCAGGAATCGGGTTAGGTGCATTGCTATTTCTGTCAATTTCACTTTGAGGATAAAGAAATCTTTGAGGCAATTCGGTACCAGTATTTGGTGTTAAATTAACTTTTGAGTTAACATCACTTAATGTTCTTCTTATATCCGAAAAAACTTCGGTTGTTCCAAAAAGCATTATGTACTTTTCCTCAAGTATTTCTTTCAATAATGCATCTGTAGGATTAAGATTATCATTATTTTCTACGCCTCCAGTTTGAAAATCTGTTTCATTCAAAGGTTGATAAGAATTTGGAAAGAGAGAATTTAAAAAACTTCTATAGTTGTTAAGTGCAGACAAACCATTGTCAAATCCATTTAATCTCAATTGTGACTCAGCAATTATTAAAAGATTTTCAGCATATGTTAGTATCGGGGAAGATGCGTCAATTTGTGCAAATCCATTTATTGTTTGGGGTATATAAGAAGCTCCTGAACTTCTGAAAAAATAATTAAATCTGTGAGATTCGTTAGACTTACTGTTGCCAGTATAATTTCCAACAATGGGTGAGGACGAAGAATCATCTAACAATGAAACAAGAAAATCTGAAACAACGACATCGGACCCTCTAGTAGACTGCTCAAAAAATTGATAAGTTAAGTTTGCACTAGCATCAGCATTACCATGGATTGAAACAAAACTATTTTCATTAGATGATATTCCTGCTTCAGCGTAACTAAGCGCATTTACATAATCTTTTTGATGTAGATAATACCTAGCTTTTAGCGAGTTGGCTACCTCTATCCAAGAAACCGGATTACCATCAAAATGTAAATCAGCTCCCTGAGATGGCCTTCCAATTCCTGATGATAAATCACTTATTGCTTCATCTAACAGTAATTGTATTTTGTTATAAACATCGATTTGATTTTCAAAAGCAGGATTTTCTATTTCAGGTACTCCAGATTCATCATAGGGAATATCACCCCAGAGTGATGCAGCAGTACCAAAAGCGGATGCCCTCACTACCTTTATAATACCTAAAGTAATTCCTCCTATGTTGTTATCAATTGCAATTTGTTCGGCTACTCTAGAGTTTACAATTACATCTGCATAAACATTGTTCCATTCTGCATTAAATGTAGATGCTGTTACATTGTAGTTGTTATATAGAAGATGACTTCTATCAATTCCATTATATTGACCTGAAAAAATACCAGTTTTTCTTGTGATTTCACCAGTTTGTAAAACCATATTTCCAAGTTGTGTACCACTTAAAACTAAGTCATAAGTTGAAGATGTTTGTCGATTTGGATTATCATTTAAATCTTCTACAAGACTCTCACAACTGAAGATAAAAAAAGATAATATTGATATAAATAATATGTTTTTAAGTTTGATTTTCATAATTCTAAAAATTAAGTTCTAAAGTGAATACATATGATTTAGTACTAGGGTTATTGAAATAATCAATTCCTCTTGCTACACTAACCCCTTGAAGACTGGTGTCGGGGTCATTCCCCTCGAAATCAGTCCAAATAATTAAATTTCTTCCTGTTAATGAAGCTTTTACAGATTCAATACCCAAATTATTTATTAACCAATCGGATTGATAATCATATGTCAATGAAAGTTCTCTTAGACGAGTCCATGAACCGTCTTCTACAGCAAGCTCACGTGTTCCTCCACCAAACCAACCACCAATACCATTATACCAAGACTCAGTTAATGCTACAGGACCAGCACCGAAATTAAAAATTTGTCCTCTAAATGTCGTGCCAGCTGGAATAACACTGCCGTTATAATCAAGCAGGTTTTGTGATGCAACTGATTCTATCCCTGTTGAGTGCCATCTACCAAGATCCAATAACACACTTTTTGTTCCAGCTATAATATCTGCTCCTTGGAAAGTCTCAAATAATGCAGATAATGTAAAATCTTTATATCTAATTGTAGGAAATATAGACCCCTGCCAGTCAGGGTTAGGGTCTGCGATAATTCCATTAACGTTGTCTTGAAGAGGAAAACCATTTAAGTCAAATTGAATGTTTCCAGATGAATCCCTTAAATTTCTACTCCCTGAGATAACACCGAGTGGATATCCTTGAATTGCTCTTGAATTTACTGCTCCAACGTCTCCAAGAACAATACTGAGGTTCTCATCAAGTTTAGAAACCATATTGTCAACCTTAGAATAAACAGCCCCTAAATCAAACGAAAAATCTCTTTTATTAATAATTTTAACATTTAAATCAATCTCATATCCTTCATTTTCAATTTCAGCTCCGTTTGTATACAATGACGTTACACCACGAGAATTTGCAGTTGGAAAATCAAGTAGGATGTCTGAAGTCTTATTATCAAATCTGGTGGCACTTATCGATAAATTGTCATCAAATAACCTAATATCAAAACCAATTTCTAACTCTTTTTTTCGCTCAGGTTTTAAACTACTACTTCCTCTAGATCTAGAAGGAACAAGACTACCATTGTATAAATCGCCAGAGAGTGAACCTCCCAAATTATCGCTGAAATCGGCTGTTAAAAAGTAACTTGAGGTTTGATATCTACTTGGCTGAACACCAACTTCTCCATATGATGCACGCAATTTACCAAAAGATAAAACAGTATCATCAAATAGATTCAACTTCGAAAATTGCCAAGCTACAGATGCAGAAGGGAAATAAAAAGTTTTATTACCATCTCCAAAAGTTGACGCAGACTCTGCTCTAAGAGTACCATTTAGAAATAAAAATTCATCAATATTAATTGATGCTGAGCCATAAACACCTACTGTTCTTTCTTGGCCAAATGTACTGCCAACTGTTCTGTTTTCAGCAAGTGCATTATCAATATCACGAATCCCTGAAACAACATCATTGAATTGGGTGAAATTAGAAATTTGGCTGCCATCGGTAATTAATTTCCTGTCATTGTAATTAAAACCAACAAGGAAATCACCTTGAATTTTGTCGTTTATTTTTGCAAATGCTTTTGCAATATAGTCCATGTTGAAAATGGAATTTCTTGCTAACTCTTTTTCAAAATAACCAGTACTATACAAACCAGATGCAGAACCAGGAGTAAAAAAGGCTTGTTGGTGTTCAGCATATGTGTCTAAACCAATGCGACCAATTAATTCTAACCATGTCAAAGGTGTTGCTTTTAATTCTAATGAAGAAATAAATCTATCCACATCAACAAGGTTTTCTTGCTCATTAATTGTCCACAATGGATTGTTGTACACTGGAGTATCGTCAGCGCCTAAAGGTTCTCTGTAAGACCTATGTCTGTTTGAAATAGGTGAGGAAATTGAGGATTCATAATAATCTCCTCTATATCCTGAAATATCAAAGTCGGCTGGAGTTCTCAATAAACCAAGGTATAAGCCCGACGAGTTCCTACCTCTTAATATTCTATTACTCTTAGTCTTTGAATATGAAGTATTGGTTGAAATTTTAATTTTTGATGTTAAATTGTGATTGACATTAATTCTTGCTGTGGTTCTTCTGTAATCAGAATTATTGATTATAATTCCTTTTTGATCAAAATCACTAATACTTGCAAATATTGTACTATTGTTGTTTCCTGCTGACAAACTTATATTGTTTTCAAAAAACTCTCCATTACTAAATACTTTATCAAAATTACTGTCATCAAATATTTGAGTAGAATTCTTATTAAGTATGGGGTAGTAGGTGGCTCCATTTTGATCTAAAAAATACTGACTAGATGTATCATAATCATCAATTCCACCAATTCTTGATGATATTTTATCCCCCCAAGAATCACGTGCTCTTTGATTAAAAACGCCATTATCCCCCTGACCAAACGTAGTTTGTAATGGATATTTTCTAACTATTTCATCGTAAGAGTAGCTAGATTTTACTTTAATTTGAAGTTTTTGATTGTACTTGCCGCTTTTGGTTTTAATAACTATAACACCTCCTAATGCCCTAGTTCCCCAAAGTGCAGCTGCAGATGCTCCCTTTAGCACATTTACACTTTCAATGTCGCTTGGATTTAAATCGTTTAGTCTCGACTGTGCAGCAAAATATATTTGATCAGTATTAGAACCTCTTGAACCATTGCTTACTGGAATACCATCAATAACAATTAATGGTTGAGCATTTCTATCTATGGTAGATATTCCTCTAATTTGAATGTAAGCTCCTGCACCTGGATCACCTGAACTCCTGGAAATTCTGACTCCCGAAGCTTTGCCAGAAAGAGAATTTATCAAAGTTGTCTCAGCTGCACTTTCGACTATATCTGATTTTATAGTTGAATTGGCATATCCTAACTCATCATTCTTGGCTTCAAAACCCAGGGCGGTAATAACAACTTCATCCAGTCCAGTGGAACTCTCTTTAAGAACTACAGAAACAAATGATTGATTTTCAATATTAATATTGAGTGTTTCAAAACCGGTATATGAAATTATGAGTTCTGATTCGTTTTCATCTAAAAGAAGATTAAATTTTCCATCAAAATCTGTTACTGTTCCTTTATTTGAGTCCTTTACTATAACATTTGCTCCTAAAAGTGGTAAATTGTTTTCATCTATTACTTCTCCTGAAATTGTTTTCTGAGAAAATAGTATCAATGGTAAAAAGCATAATAATATAGCCGAAAATATATTTTTTTTGGTCATAAGTTGGAATTTGATAGGTATCAGCATTAGTATTTTATCAAATATAAACTATAATTTATATCAAATCACATATGTAATGAACCAATATTTAAATAATTAATAATTTATTAATCAATAACAATAATTTAAAGTGTTTTGTTGTTATAAATTTATACTTTAACTAATTAAAATATTTAAAAATGAAAAAACTAATTTTATTATT
>PKDV01000063.1 GCA_002862715.1 Flavobacteriaceae bacterium
AAAGTAAAATTGATTTTAGAATCAATTTTTTCGTCCGCGGTTTCAAAATTTATTGTAGGAGGAACAATATTGTTTTTAATTGACAGGATAGACGAAATAGCCTCAACAGCTCCAGCGGCACCCAACAGGTGGCCCGTCATAGACTTGGTTGAATTAATGTTCATTTCATACAAGTGTTCGCCAAACACACTACTTAAGGCCATAGTTTCAGCAACATCTCCAAGAGGGGTTGAGGTGCCATGCATATTTATAGTTTCAACTTTGTTTGGGGTTATTCCGGCATCATTTATACAGTTGTTCATTACTGCTATTGCGCCTAACCCCTCAGGATGAGGAGCAGTAATGTGAAAAGCATCTGCGGAAAGCCCAGCACCAATGAGTTCAGCATAAATTTTTGCTCCTCTAGCCTTTGCATGCTCATGGCTTTCAAGAATCAATGCCCCAGCCCCTTCACCCATCACAAACCCATCTCTACCCTTGTCAAATGGGCGAGATGCAGTTTTTGGATCATCGTTTCTAGTTGAAAGAGCATGCAAAGCATTAAAACCACCAATACTAGCCTTTACAACACCAGCCTCAGAACCACCGGTAATCATAACGTCAGCATAGCCAAGACGAATATAATTTAAAGCATCAGTTATGGCATTAGCGGAAGACGCACACGCCGAAACAGTTGCAAAATTTGGACCTCTAAAGCCATACTTTATGGAAATCATTCCTGGAGCAATGTCAGAAATCATTTTTGGAATGAAAAATGGATTAAATCGCGGAGTTCCGTTACCATCGCCAAAACTTAAAACTTCGTCCTGAAAGGTTTTAAGGCCTCCAATTCCGGAGCCCCAAATTACACCAGACGTGTTTTTATTAAGTGAATCGATATTTAACCCAGAGTCTTTAATTGCTTCATCTACAGAAACTAGCGCATATTGAGCGAACCTATCCATTTTTCGAGCCTCTTTTCGCTCAAAATAATCTTCAGGATTATAACCTTTGATTTCACAAGCAAACTTTGTTTTGAACTTTGATGCATCAAAGTAGGTTATGTTTGCAGCACCACTTACGCCGGAAATTAAAGATTCCCAAAACTCACTAACACCGTTACCAATTGGGGTTAGTGCCCCTATCCCAGTAACGACAACACGTCGCCTAGACATTTAAATTATTATTTGTTAGCCTCAATGAATTCAATGGCCTGGCCTACTGTAGCAATATTTTCTGCTTGGTCATCGGGAATTTGCAAATCAAACTCTTTTTCAAACTCCATAATTAACTCAACAGTATCCAACGAGTCTGCTCCTAAGTCATTAGTAAAACTAGCATCATTGACTACTTCATTTTCGTCAACCCCTAATTTATCAACAATAATGGCTTTTACACGCGATGCAATATCAGACATAATTCTTGTTTTAAAATTTAAGCAAAAATAGAAAAACTTTAATGCACACAACTGAAATTTAGTTAAAATCATTGGAGTGTTTTTAACAATATTGGAGCTTTAATGATTAATTTTGCGTATAAACCATAAAAAATTGAAAGAAATTGTTGTTTTTTCATCTGGCGCAGGATCAAATGCGGAAAAAATAATCTCATATTTTAAGAAGGTTTCTGATGTGTGCATTTCAGTTGTTTATACAAACAACCCAGCAGCAGGTGTTTTAAAAAAGGCAAAAAACCACGGTGTAAAGACAAGAGTTTTTTCAGCTCAAGAATACCAAAAAGAAGTTTTAAAAGAGCTTTTATCAATAAATCCGGCTATTATAGTATTAGCCGGTTTTTTATGGAAAATCCCTAAAAACTATATTGATAATTTTCCTAATAAAATTATTAACATCCACCCTTCATTGTTACCAAAGTATGGGGGCAACGGGATGTATGGCAACAATGTGTTCAAAGAGGTTTTTAAAAACAAAGAAGAGCTAACCGGTATAACCATTCACTACATTGATGAAAAATTTGACACAGGCCCTATCATTTTTCAAGCCCAAGTTAAGCTCCTGCCGAATGATGATGTTACTGAAATTGCAAACAAAACCAGACAATTGGAGCATAAGTTTTTCTCAGCTCAAATACACAAACTCATTAGATGAAAAAAGTTAAGCTATATACTGATGGTTCATCTAGAGGAAACCCAGGGCCAGGAGGTTATGGGGTTATACTTGAAGATATAAAAAGCGGTGTTATAAGAGAATGCTCAGAAGGCTATAAGCTAACAACGAATAATAGGATGGAATTAATGGCAGTAATAGCAGGATTAGAAAAACTAAATATTTCACCCGTCGATGTAGAGATAATTACAGACTCCAGATATGTTTGTGATGCAGTAGAAAAAAAATGGTTGTTTAAATGGGAATCAAAAGGCTTTAAAAATAAGAAAAATAAAGACTTATGGAAGAGGTTTTTAATTCACTTTAATAAACATAAAATAAGAACTACATGGGTAAAAGGACACAACAACCATCGTCAAAATGAAAGATGTGATTTTTTGGCGTTAAGCGCATCCAAAAAAACAAATAAAAAAACAGACCACGAATATGAAAAAAACGTTCAAACAAAAATGGGCTTTAAAGATTAGAAAAGCTCACAGATATTTAGGAATTTTCCTCGGAATACAATTTATTTTTTGGACACTTAGCGGACTATATTTTAGTTGGACAGACATTAATGAAATAAGAGGAGACTATTTAAAAAAGAGAATAACAAAAGAAAAATTTACTAAACTAATAAGCCCTACTAACATTGACAATATAGAATTTATAGAATCATTAGAGATTAGAAACATTAACAACCGCCCATACTATTTCATTAACAAAAAAAAACTCTTTGATGCGTGGACAGGGGAGCCAAAAAATGAGATTACAAAAGAAGAAGCAAAGTTTGTAGCAAACAGCTTTATGAAAGAGGAGCTTAAAATTGTATCAATTAAAAAAATAAAAAAAGTGAACAATCATCATGAATATCGAAACAAGCCTCTTCCTGCTTATGTAATAACCTACAACTCGGGGAATAATATTAAAGCCTATGTTTCTGCCAGAGACGCCAGTTTCCAGGCTGTTAGACAAAGAAGCTGGAGATGGTTTGATTTTTTATGGATGACTCACACTATGGATTACGAAGGAAGAGACAATTTTAACACATCCATACTTAGACTTTTTTCTCTTTTAGGGTTAATTACTGTTTTAAGCGGGTTTTTGTTGTGGTTTGTCTCATCAAAAACACTAAAAAAAATAAAACTATCATGAGTAAAAAAAGCGAGATTTTGGTTTTAGGAACGATTGCGTTTGATGAAATAATTACACCAACGGCAATATCTGGAAAAATCCTTGGAGGATCAGCGTCATACATATCAATGTCTATTTTTTTTAAAAAACTTAAATCAATAATTTCTATTGTTGGTAACGATTTTCCAGAAAAACACCTTAAAATGTTTGAAGCAAAAGACATTGACATCTCTGGAGTTCAAGTTCATAAAAAAGAAAAGACATTTTATTGGAAGGGACTTTATGGAGAGAATGTTAATGAGAGAGAAACACTACAAACGAACGTAAACGCACTTTTAGGATTTACTCCCGATTTAAAAGAAAAACACATATCACCCAAAATCATAGTTTTAGGGAATATTAGTCCCACAGCCCAACTAATGCTATTAAATAAACTGAGAGCAACAACCAAGCCCTTTGTTATTTTAGATACTATGAATTATTGGATAAACAATAATTTAGCTGAACTAAATAATGTAATTGAAAACGCTGATTTAATGGTCATTAATAGTGAAGAGGCGGAGCAGCTTACATCAACCAAGGACTTGGACCAAGCAGCCCAAACTCTTATCAAAAAAGGACCAAGGTATGTTATTATAAAAAAAGGAAACCAAGGGGCGACCGCGTATTCAAGAAAAAAAAACTTTTCAATAAAAGCCTTAAAACAAGAAAAAGTAGTTGATACAACAGGAGCAGGGGATAGTTTTGCGGGTGGGCTGGCAGGCCATTTATCAAACGTTCGAGAAATTCGTTTCGATTCAATTAAAGAAGCATTATACTTTGCAACGGCTGCCGCTTCAATATGCATTGAATCATTTGGCACTAAAGCACTACAAAGCGCAACAAAAGAAGAGTTTTTTAGTAGAGTTGACAAAATAAAAAAGAGTCAAACTTTTAACCAGTAAAACCCATTGTTATTTTAATTAATTTTACGGAATGAGCGACGCTATTAAACACGAATGCGGGATATCACTAATCCGATTGCTCAAGCCCTTGGAATTTTATAAAAAAAAGTATGGAACCCCTTTCTACGGTCTTCAAAAAATGTATCTAATGTTAGAAAAACAGCATAATAGAGGACAAGACGGCGCCGGATTTGCTAGCATAAAATTGGACATGCCGCCAGGCCACAGGTTTATGAGCAGGGTTAGGTCAGCTAAATCACAGCCTATTAAAGACATATTTAAAAAAATCAACCTTGAAATTAATGAAATTGAAAACGCAATAACTGCAAAAAACCTAGATTCAAAAGAGTTAAAAAAAACCTTCCCTTTTTTAGGAGAGCTTATGATAGGACATCTAAGGTACGGAACATTTGGCAAGAATAATATTCAAAACGTTCATCCTTTTTTAAGACAAAACAACTGGATGCATAGAAATCTTATTGTGGCAGGAAATTTCAATTTAACAAACGTAAATGAGCTTTTTGACAATCTTGTAGACTTAGGCCAGCACCCTAAAGAAAAAGCAGACACAATAACAATTATGGAAAAAATAGGACACTTTTTAGACGACGAGGTTGCTAAAATCTACAAGAAACTTAAAAAGAAAGGATTAGATAAAAAAGCCATGTCACCAGAAATTGCACAAAGACTTGATATTGGAAAAGTGCTCAGAAAAGCATCTAGGAACTGGGACGGAGGGTATGTAATAGCAGGCCTTATAGGCCATGGAGATTCATTTGTTTTGAGAGACCCTGCAGGTATTAGACCAGCATTTTTTTATAAAAACGAAGAGGTTATTGTTGTTGCTTCAGAAAGGCCAGCAATACAAACAGTTTTTAATGTGAAGCACGACCAAGTAAATGAGATACAACCAGGCGAAGCACTAATTATTAAAAAGTCCGGAAGACTAATAAAAGAAACCATTAACAATCCAACACAAAAAGCATCTTGTTCATTTGAAAGAATATATTTTTCAAGGGGAAGTGATTATGATATTTATAAAGAGAGAAAAGAGCTAGGAAGAAGATTGTTCCCAAAAATTTTAAAATCTATTTCTTCAAATTTTGAAAACACCGTTTTTTCATTTATACCAAATACAGCAGAAACGTCTTTTTATGGATTAATCGAAAAGGCTCAAGAGTATATTTTAGATGAATCCAGAAAAAAAATTCTTAAACTCAATAAACTATCAGATAAAAACTTAAAGCCAATATTGTCTTCAAGACTAAGAATAGAAAAAGTTACAATTAAAGACGTTAAGTTAAGAACCTTCATCACTGAAGACACAAGCAGAGATGATCTAGTTGCGCATGTTTATGACATTACATATGGAACTGTAAAACCTACAGACACGCTAGTTGTTATAGACGACAGCATTGTAAGAGGGACAACCTTACAGAAAAGCATCTTGAAAATTTTAGATAGACTAGAACCAAAAAAAATTATTGTCGTGTCAAGCGCTCCCCAAATAAGATATCCAGACTGTTATGGAATAGACATGGCCAGAATAGAAGACTTTATTGCCTTTAGAGCAATGCTTGCATTACTAAATGAAAACAAAAAAAATTATTTGTTGAAGGAAGTTTATGAGAAATCAAAAAACGCTTTAGAAAACAACATAACCAATAAAAAGAACTATGTAAAAATACTTTATAATCAGTTTACAGATGAAGAAATTTCAAAAAAAATTGCAGAAATTTTAAAGTCCGATGGGATTAAAAGTAAAGTTGAAGTAATTTTTCAGTCTGTAGAAGATTTACATAAATCATGCCCAAACCACAGAGGAGACTGGTATTTTACAGGAAATTACCCCACGGCGGGAGGAAACAAAGTTGTAAGCAGGGCTTTTATCAACTTTTACGAAGGAAAGAAATCAAGAGCTTACTAAGCATTTAATTAATTAGAAGCATATAACTCGCTTACCTTTTCCCAATTTATAATCTCAAAAAAGTTAGTGATGTAGTCCGGTCTACGGTTCTGATAATTTAAATAATATGCATGCTCCCAAACATCCAAGCAAAGTATAGGCACCCCGCCACAACCAATTTCGGGCATTAGAGGGTTATCTTGATTTGGGGTTGAGCAAACTTCCAATGAGCCGTCAGGGTGTTTACACAACCAGGCCCATCCAGACCCAAATTGCGACGAAGCAGCGACAGAAAAAGAATCTTTAAAAGAACTAAAACTTCCAAAGGAATCATTAATAGCAGATTTCAAACCTTCTGACATCTCACTTTTATTAGGCGACAATATTTCCCAAAACAAACAATGATTAAAAAAACCGCCACCGTTATTTCTCAACGCATTGTTGCTCATGTCCAGAGTGGATAAAATTTCTTCAATGCTTTTGTTATCATTAGGAGTCCCTTCAACAGCAACATTAAGTTTGCTTGTATAGCCAGCATGGTGTTTGCCGTGGTGGATATTCATAGTCTTTGAGTCAATATGAGGCTCTAGGGAATCTGCGGGGTATGGGAGTTCAGGTAGTTCAAATGCCATTTTTAGTAGATTTATTTGAGTGTAAATTTATGTATATATTATTACATTTAATGCATAAAACCCACAATTGAAAAAATCAGATGCTTTTTTGATTTACACCGCCTCGGCTGGATCGGGAAAAACCCACACAATCGTATCACTTTTCTTAACTCAGCTGTTAAGGAATAATAAACCTGAAAACATTAGACGGATGTTGGCTGTAACATTCACCAATAAAGCAACATCTGAAATGAAAGAAAGAATTATAAAAAAGCTTCAGCTTTTCGCTTCTGAAACATCAGAGCTTGATAAAGACCCGGTCTTTTGTTTTGTAAAAAAAGAACTTCGTGTTACGGACAGGACATTACAAACAAAAGCAAAGCTTTTTCTTGAGTTTATGATAAATAATTACAATTATTTTAATGTAATAACGATTGATAGACTCAGCCATAATATTATAAGAAACTTTTCAAGCGACTTAGGACTACAATCTAATTTTCAGGTCGAAATTGACACAAAAGAGTTTGTGAGCTTAATTGTAAGCAGAGTTTTAACCAAAGCAACAGAAAACAAGCAGATTATAAAGCTTTTACAAAAACACGTAATTCAAAAGGCTGACCAACAAGCATCATGGGACATATCCCATGAACTTAACAAACTGGCAACAATGATGTTTAGTGAAAACCACATGTACAGTCTAGAAGAAGTTTCTAAAAAATCATTGTCTCTTTTTTTTGAAGTTGAAAAAAATATTTCAAATACTGTTGAGTTTGCAAAAACCACTTTAAAACAAAAAGCAAAAAAACTTTTACAATATTTTCACAAGTCAGAGCTCTTTGATTCTCTTTTTCCGCTTGAACAAACACCAAAACTTATTAGACTAATAGCAAATAGTGATTGGAATAAAAAAGCAGGAAAAACAATAGAAAAATCATTAGAAACCGGAGTTTTCATAAAAAAAGACTCACCAAAAGAAAAAATAAAAAAATTTGAAGAGATCAGGGATCAGGTCGTTGAAATCCTGCAAAGCTATATTAATAATTGGGAAAGAATAGGGGCACTCATTGAAGTGAGAAAAAACCTTACACCATTAGCCGTGACAGGAATTTTGGCAAGGGAAATCATTGAAATACAAAAAGAGCAAAACATCCTGCACATAGCCTTTTTTAATAAACTAATAAATCAAGCAGTCTCAGGATCGTCTACCCCTTTTATTTATGAAAAGCTAGGAGTTAGGTTCAAAAATATTTTTATTGACGAATTTCAAGATACTTCAAAAATACAATGGTCTAACTTAGCCCCTTTATTATCATTCGCTATTGAGAATGAGCAAAAAAACAACTCAATAGTAATAGTTGGCGACGCTAAACAATCTATTTACCGCTGGAGAGGCGGCAACCCTGAACAGTTTATATCTTTGTACAACCATAGCACACCGTTTACTATTGAGCCAAGGGTTGTTAGATTAAAAACAAACTACAGAAGCGCAAAGAGTATTGTTGATTTTAACAACTTTTTTTTCAGGAAAGCATCAAAGTTTTTAAAGGATTCTCAACACACAAAAACTTACTTAGAAGACTTAGAACAACAAACTCATTCAAATGAAACAGGATATGTTACAATTAAAGCAATAAGCGAAAAAGAAAGCAAAGACGAAGCACCATTTCTAAAAGAAACAACTAAAAAAATTAAAGACATTTTAAATTCTGGAGTCTTACCAAATGAAATATGTGTTTTGGTCAGAAAAAACAAACAGGCCTCAATAGTTTACAAGGAGCTGAGTAAGAACAATATTTTAGTTAATTCTACAGAATCATTGCTTTTATCTCAGTCGGAGGAAGTCCTTTTTTTAGTCAATCTAATAAAACTTAGAACAAAAATATTTACCGACGAATTGAAGTACAGCTTAATAGAGTATTTTTTAAATCCTGTTGAAAATGAGTTTTCATGGATTAAAGAAAACTTATGTTTATCAATCGAAGACTTACTGTTAAAGTTTTCAAACGGACGATTTGTGTACAAAAAATTTTTAAAATTAAACATATTAACCAGCTTAGAATATGCATTGAATGCTTTTGAAATTAACAAAACCCCCGACATATATTTAAACTCTTTTTTTGAGACTCTACTGGGATTAAAAAACAAAAGTCAATTAACAGAAGCTCAATTTTTAAGGCATTGGAAGCAAATCAAAGACAAAGCATCAATTAAAACTCCAGCAAGCTCAAATGCAGTAAAAGTTATGACTGTTCACAAAGCAAAGGGACTAGAGTTTGAGGCGGTAATTATTCCTTTTGTTGACAACGACTATATAGAAGGAAGAAACAACAAAATTTGGGCTACAGTAGATTTTGATGAAACCAATAAACTTGGAAAAATACCACTAGGCGTATCAAAAAACCTAGAGAACTTTGGGGCGAAAATAAAAAAACAGTATGTAGACTTTGAATCAAAAGCGGTTTTAGATGCAATCAACTTATTGTATGTAGCAACAACAAGACCAAGCAAAGAACTACATCTTTTCGTTGATAAAGAAAAAGCTAACAAGCAAAACAATTTAGCACATGTCTTTTTTTCCATTTACCCTGACCTAATGGATAACAAAAAAGAATTTGGCAACAGGTCTTATTTGAAACCTATAAAAAAAGTTGTAAAAACAAATTCTTATGCTTGGACTTTTAATCTAATTAACGGAAAAAAGGCTTTATATCAAGAAGTTTAGTAAATTTGCAAAAACTATTAAACAACTAATATGAAAAATTATTTGATAGCTGCGTTTTTTTCATTTACATTATTATGGAATCTTAACGCACAAAACGCTTCAGATCCACTAGCCATTACTGTTGGAACAAACGCTGTAAATCTCAGCATTGAAGGACAAGGAAGCGACGACGAATATAGCTTTGCAACAGCTTTTTCATACCTACAGCTTTCAAAATATCTTGGAGCTGGGTTTTCTGTTGATCTTGCGGGAACTTTTAATGAGCTTTCAAGAGAATCAGGAGCAAAAGAGCTTTACACTGCAATAGACTTAGGAACAACACTCACTCCACAAAAACATAACTTGTGGAATATTGACCCTAGTTTAAGCGCTGGTATAGGTTATGCTGATATCGAGAACGACGACTGGTTATTTGCTTACCTCGGGGCTGGGTTAAAGTACAACTTTACAAGCAACCTTGGTGTTTCTGTTAAGCTTAAGTATAAAACTATTGCAAAAGAGCTAGATAAATTATTACTTGATGGCGAGGCTTTCCGTTCTGAAGTAAATGATGGTTATGATTTAAATCACTTTCAAGCCCTTGCGGGATTAACCTTCTCTTTTGGAGATGGCGACACTGATGGAGACGGTGTCAAAGACAGTGTAGACGAATGTCCTAACGTTCCCGGGTTAGAAAGTTTAAACGGCTGTCCTGATGATGATGGAGATGGGATAAAAAACAGCGCTGACGACTGTCCACTTACTGCCGGAATAGCAGCCTTAAACGGTTGTCCTGATGCAGATGGGGACGGTGTAAAAGACAGTGATGATAAATGTCCTGAT
>PKDV01000001.1 GCA_002862715.1 Flavobacteriaceae bacterium
TTGATGTTTTTTTGTTTTCACATCCCACGAATATAAAAGCAATGAATAATAAAAAAAAGATTTTACAGATTGATTTCATCAATTTTTAGTCTGGTCTTGATTCCAAAATTTGTAGGGATCTCCAACATTAACCATTTTTTCAAAAAGTAATTTCTCCATTTTTTTTAGCTTTGTTTTAAATTTTGGGTCGTCAGCTAGATTTACCTGATAATTTTTGGGATTATTCCCCGTAGCTTCAACTACATCTCTTCTGTGATGTTCGATAAGTAATTCATTTGGATTATTCTTCAAATTAAACAATTGATTTTTTTGAATATTTCCATTCATTACATCGTACTTGATTAATTTCCAATTATTTTTTTTTATTGCTCTTATTCCAGGTTTCGTGCCACCTGAGTATGCCCCGTACATGACATCACGAATTTTCTTTCTTTTGCCTTCTAATATAGAATTGAAACTTTTTCCATCAACGGTCTTTGGAATATCAATTCCGGCAATTTCACATAAGGTTGGGAGAATGTCAGATAAATATATATTTCCCTTTATTTTTTTATTCTTCTTTATTTTTGGACCAGTGACAATTAATGGAATACGCCAGCTATGTTCATACAAATTTTGTTTTCCAATAAGACCATGCTTACCAATTGCGATTCCATGATCTGAGGTAAAAAAGATATAGGTATTGTCAATTTCACCAGAACGTTTTAATGCCTCAATGACACGCCCAATTTGATAATCCATATCTTCAATACATGCATAATCTTTACCTTTTTCATTTCTTATAACAATTTCATTTCTTTGTGTCATCACACCCTCTACTAAATTTTCATCCCTGACATCTTGATGACCGTGAGGAAAAGGATGGTCGGGAAGATAATTGACAGGTAAAGGTGGTAACTTATTATTAAGTTTTTTCGGAATTCCAGGGCTTTGAGCACCATACTTTTTCAATAAATCTTTCTTACCTCTTCTAGGATCATGGGGATGAGAAAAACCTAAATAAATTAAAAAAGGTTTTTTAGTAGCATTACTGTTTGTTCTTGTTTCAATGTAATCAATAACCTTTTGTGCATGCCATGCATTTCCATTCAGATCATCACCTTCTCTGTTGGTCCTATCATATCTTTCTTCAAACAATAAATTTGCTCCTTCAAAACTATTACCTCTTTTAGAAGTTCTAAATGTATAATATCCTGCTCTTTTGAAAATTGCTGGCATGCTATAATATTCAGGACTTTCTGGAGTAATTTTTGAATAATTCTTTTTAAAATCGTGAACATAGTTTAAAGGGGGGTAGTTTATGTTGTAACCATCTGTTTCCCATAAATTTCTACCGGTCATTAACATAATTCTTGAAGGAGTACAAACAGCAGCACGATATGCACCCATATGATATGCAGATGTGAAAGAAATTCCAGACTTAGATAAATTATCAATAACTGGCGTGTCACAGGAATTTTGAGCATAAACATCCAATGTTTCTGCATCTTGATCATCACTAATAATGAAAAGTATGTTTGGTGGTTTTTCTTGGCAATTTAGATTTACTAGAAATAAACAAAATAGAACACATAATAAAAATCTGGTCATAATTTAATATTCAATTACAAGTGCAACGTGTGCTTTAAATTTTGGAACCCTAACAAATGTTTTACCGTTAAATTTTTTAATTTTTAGTTTTTTGTTGCCAGGAACAGTAAAAACTTTTTTGACATTTCTATTGAGATTGATTTGAACATCAGTGTCGTATATAGGAACTAAATCTTCTATAACTTGTGCTCTACCCCTTTGTATAGGAGTGGCATATAACATATGCAGGACATATCTAGACTTTTCAGGCTGGTGCAACAAATTAATTCTACCAGAACTTTGTAAATCTACCTTTATTAATGGATTTTTATGAAAAATATCTAAAACTTCTTTGAACAAATCTCTGTGAATCCTTGCTCCTGAACTGAAATACATTACATCTAAATTATGGGCCATGTAAATAATATTCCCTTTTCTAAAAATGGCAGAATGTTCTGAATCTACAAGTTTGTGAGGTGTGTTTTGATGTGAGGAAAAACTCGATGGTGTTCTACTGAAATAAGGCTCCTTAATAAAGGCTAAAATTTCAGCATCTTCAACTTGAAAACGAAGAGCAGCATTATAATTTAAAAATGGACTTTCAACTAAATCATTTCCCTTTATTTTTTGATTAATTACTGTGTAATCAATATCATATTTTGGTTGACCAATATACTTTGCACCAATATCAAACCAGAGATTGTTGTTATTTTTAAGAACTGATTTACCCATAATCAAAAGCTTTCCTCCCCTATCTAAAAAAGTATTTAATTTTGAAACAATTTTATTATTTAATTGGGTAGCAGATGGTATAATAATTGTTTCTAAATCAGACCAATCTTCCATTCTATTAATTACATTAAAGTTTATTTGATTTTCCAAAAGCATTCGTGCTGTACCTTCACCACTTCTTACATTAAAAGGATAATAGTAACCAACATTTGAAATATGTTTTCCACCAACACCATATTCTTCAATTTTTTCTACATAATCAAATGCATGACCAATATTTCTATAGGTTTCTAAATCCATTTTACCTGATGGGTGAAGCTGGTCACCAATGTTGACATTTGCACCAAAAGCAACCATTGAAGCAGCTTCATATAGCAATGCATCTTTGTGTTTAAAACCACCAAACTCGCCCCAAGCAGAGTGAAATTTACCGCTCATTGCAACAATTTGCTTACCATCAGCTGCAAAAAACTTGGATCTGAATGGAAATATATCATATCCGTCCCATGTAGTTGGAAGATCTTCCAAATCTTGTTTGGTGTTAAAATCGAAAAGATTGTATCTCAAATTATTAGTTCTTTTAATATTCGTTATACCGTTGTAATATATTGGAATGTTTGGTTTATAACTATGAATTAATTTGTTACATCTTTCCATAAATGACTTCATTTGGTTCATGGAGTAATCCAAAACCTGTTTATCATTATTTAAATCAACACCATCTTTTTTCATCAAGGCCTTATTAGAATCGCTGTAATTTGGATATGCCTGTAAAATATCGAACCAAAAACCATCAATTTCATAGTTTTTACATATTTCTTCAACCTGTTTTAATATTAGCTCATCATAACCATTGCTAGGAGCAAGTAATCTCCAAGTAAAATTTGGTAATTTATCATTTGGACCTAATTTTTTTAAAGTTTCCAATTTGTCAGTAGTTCCATTTTTATTTTTTAATATCCACTCTGGGTGTTCATCAGCATCCTTTTGTGACCAACCCACAGTAAAATAAATTTGTGTTGTGATTCCAAGTTCATGACATGCCTCAATTTGCTCTTTCAACAAGTCAAATTTTAAATGCGGATGCCTAGTCCCCACCTTTGTATTATAATATGAATATCCATGGTGACCTTTAGCAAACAAATTAATAGAATTAACATTACCTATTTTTAATGCCTCTTGGAACTGAGCTTTCGAAAAATCTTCTCCAATATTCTTTATAAGTCCAGAAGTGTGAAAATCTAAGTGAATTTGTCTTGTACCTTCCTTAATTATTTGACAGTTGACATTAAAAATTGAAAGAAAAATAAAAAATATTAAAACTGAAACTTTATTTGTTTTCATCTTTGAGTAGTAAATATTTTAAAGTAATTTTTTCCTTTTTTTATTTTTTCAAATGGACCAACTATTGGATTTAAAACGTTTCTTTTATTATTCAAAATATCGGTATCTAAAACCATTGGCGAAGCATCTTTATTTTCAAATGCAGCTTCTGACTGAAATGCTGTTCCTAATATATTTGTATTGACTAGCGAAGTTTTTACTTTTTTAAAACTATCATCAATTTCAAAATTTAAATAAAAGCTGTTTTTTTTCTTTTCAATTGAAATTTTTGGAACAAATTCTCTGTTTTCAAAATTATCTAACTCTCTGTCAAAAGGCTTTGCTTTGTTAAAATAAAGATTTGAATTAATGTATACTGGAAGTTTGTGTTTTGCGAAGTCATCTGGTCTCTTGCCTTTATACCAGTAATCTGAAGATAGTGGATATCCATCATAAGCATCTAATCCGTTGTGTATTTTATCAGATGCTGGACCTTTATATGGCTTGGTTTGATGGTTACTGGTTAAAATATTGTTATAATATCTATCATCACCTGTTAAAATTGTCATTAATCCTTTAACGCTTGTTGAATGTGAAAAGTGATAGGGAGTATATCTATTTGAAACCTTTCTTATTATAATTTTTCCAGTAATTAAATTGTGTGCATAAGCTGTTCCTTGAGATGCATTGAGTATGGAAATTTCAGATAACATAATATTATTATCAACTACCATAGGACCATGATTTACCTCGTTAAATAAGTCTTCTTTTTCATTGTTATAAAATATATTACCCGACACACGAGTACCTTGTGACTGCCAATCCAACCATATTCCTCTGTAATTGTCATGAATTAAATTATTTTTTATAATCACATCTATAGGTGCATGTAATTTAATACCGCCTGTTTCATATCCAAAAAATTGTTTTTTTATGTGAATATTGTAAATGTGGTTGTTATATATTTGACTTCCAATACCCCCAAGATGCCCGCTAATTCCAGTCTGCTCACAATTTTTAATGGTATTGTTTCTTATTATATGAGAACCAATAGTCTCAAAAGACCAACCCAACTTTAAAGCTTTGAAAACTACGTCTCTTTCCCTTTGTGTACCATGTTTCACCTTTAAATTTGTCCATTCGTTATGACCAGATGCTCTTTCTTTACCAATACTAATTCCAGTACATTTTGAATCGGTAATTAAATTATCTTCAATAATCCAACCCTTGCTCCAATAGGGACCTATTAAACCAACCTGCTCAGCAGTTGGTGGAGACCACTGAGTAGCAGCGTGAGCCATCTTGAAACCTCTGACAGTTATAAAATTAATGCCAGTTTTTTTGGGAAAAAAAACAGCAGGCCTAACATTAATTTCTACTAACTCATCATTAGGGTTGAGACCCATAAAATTTGCATAGATTGTTGTAAAACCATTTTCAGTCTTGCAAAACCATTTATATCTAGACCCATCTTTGTCATTGGTTCTACCCAAAGGGTTTTCATCTGATACATCACTTAATTCTCCGACTTCGTATAGAGAATCTCCGTTCAAATAAACTTCTCCTAAGTGATGGTCCATTCCATAGGTGTTTAAAAGCCAATCCCCCTGAACTATTTCAACGTATGGATTAAAATCGCCAAAGAATTTATTATCAATTTTAACCATCCATACATTACCTTTAAACTTTTTCCATTGTTTTATGATTTCAGAACCCTTAATCCAGACGTCCTCTCCTTTTGCAGCTTGATAAATTATTGGTTTGGTGGTGCTCAAACCACCGTGGCTGGGAGCAATTCTTTCACGATAGGTTCCTTCATGTACAGTAATTACAGACCCAGGTAAAGCAATTTTTGCAGCCTTTGATATGGTTAAAAAAGGGGATTCTACAGTTCCTAAATTATTGTCATTTCCATGCTTGGCAACATGATATTGTTGAGAAAACAGAAATAAAGAACTAATTGTGATTAGAAAAAAAGTAAGAGTATTTTTAATCACAATCTCTAAATTAAAAATAATTTTAAAGCTCTTCAAGCGCTTGCTTAATTCCATAATAAGCTGGTTTTTTTAAAAAATTTTCATCGTGTGGAGTTGCTTGACCACATCCAGGATAATGCGAATTTATCCAACTATCATTATCTGAAGGACCCCATATCAAAATTGTATTACAATTATCATAAGAAAAAGCAGTTTCTACTATTTTCTTGTAGAATTCTCCTTGGTCATCAATAGTTTGACTATCACCATTGCAAATTCTTATATCTAACTCTGTTAGATTAACAATAAGATTGTGAAGGCCAAAAAAATATATTGTCTCTCCCATTCCGTTAATAAATGAATTTGACAATTGATTTATTTTAAAATGCGCTTGCAGACCCACTCCGTCGATTGGTGTTGAATGTGTATTTTTCATACTTAAGACCAAATCAATTAAAGTATTATTTTTCGCACTTCCAAAGTTTTCTGCTCCAAAGTCATTATAGAATAATTTAACATTTTCATCTGCCTCTCTGGCCCATTTAAAAAGGCTATGAAAAAAAAACTCATACCCAATATCACCATTATCGTTACTTTGAGAATTAACAACATCATACCATGTGCCTGTTCTATAACCATTATTAACGATGGCTTCGTTTAATACATCCCACTCGTCAATTTTTCCTTTGGTATATCCAACCAAAGCTTTTATATAGGATTCAGAGAATCTATAAATTTGTTCTGAGGTCCAATTGGGTGATTCTTGCTCTAGCCATGATGGAATCTGGTTATACCAAATTAATACATGACCTCTTTTTTTCATTGAATTTTGATTTGCATAATCAACAAATCTGTCAATGTTATAAGTATTTAAATCATAAATAGTAATATTAAATGGATCTTGAGGTCTATTTCTAAGAATATTAGACATCTTTAGTTTATTACCCGTAACAAGAGCATTGTATTCGGTTTTTAGTAGATAGTCAGTACTACCACCGTAAATTTGATGATTATTAAAAAAACCATCTCTCATTAAGTTTCCAATAAATTTACCCTTAACATTTGCAATGTCTTTCAGTCCGACGAATCCGATAACTTCATCGTCATTTGTAGAATCATTTGATTCCTTGGAACATGAAAAAGCAACAAATACAAACACAATAGTTAAAAATTTAAATTTTTTCATTTGTAAAAATTATAGTTTAAAAACCATTCCGAACTCTGCAAAATTAAATCCCTGATTTTCAATTTGAATTCTTTTTATAAAATTCTTGTTTCGTGCTGGATTTGTGTGATTTAAATGAATAAAAAATATTTTGTTCTTATCCTTCAAAGATAAATCACTCAATAAGTCCACAGTTTCCAAAATTGAAGGATGAGGTATTTCAGCTATAGGCCTATTAATCTCATCACCTGAAAAAAAGGTTGCATCAATAAATGCATAATTAATTTCTTTTATTATATCAATGATATTTTTATCCCAAATTGACCACTTATCAATATCAGGAATATATAAAGCAGATTTTTCTTTTCCTTTAATTAAATATCCTACTGTTTCAGAGAACTCATCACGGTGGGGTACTAGGATTGGTGTTACAACTAAGTTTTTCGATACTGATAGTCTTTGTTGGTCTTCAATAGGCTTAATTATTATATTTTTTAATTTAACTAATTGACTCCAAGGACCATTATTTTCTAAAAACGAACTCATTTTTGGCATTGAATATACTGGGACTCCTTTGGTATTTGCTGATTCTCTACCCAAATGTATTAAACCAGAATAATGCCCCATGTGTGCGTGAGTTAAAAAAATACTAAACCTGTCTTTTTTTGAAATACTTTTTAAATAATTGTGCTGGAATACAAAGTCGGGACTACAATCAAAGAAATACATTTGATTTTCATCATATATTCCCAATGATACAACAAAATCATTTTTCTTTTTTTCTTTACAGCAATCTTTATCACAATTCATGTGAGGAGAACCACCATCTTGTAATGTACCTAAAACTACAAGTTTTTGAGAATGACTAAAAGCTAATGAAAAAAGGAAAAAACAAAAAAATAAAAGCTTTAATATGTGATTGAATGGTATCAACAAATTTAATTTCTAGCAAGGACCATCAGTAACACTTTGTACTCCTGCACAATGTGCTTCGCCTCTGTTGTTATATGTAAGACCATCGCATCCGCATACAGGCTCGTATTCCTTGGTTGATACACATGGAAAAGGAATTCCACTCAAATCAATACATCCAGAAAAATAAGTCTCAACAAACTCTTTATACTCAATTGAGCCAAAAGACATTCCAGCAATAACTTCGATTGTTGATCTTGTTAGTTGAAGCGGACTATCTGTCTCTTCAATATTAAATTTAGAGCCATCCATGCTCGTGAGAGTGTTTGAATCAGCATTTAACCTTATTGTAGTGTAAAAATAGTAACGGAGAACATATCCAATGGTCTGACCTGTATTTCCGTAGAACTCATCAAAAACTGAAGCGTCAGAAAGTGTTGTTTCTAAAACTCTATATGGAGTAGCAAAATTATTATTTAATCTTAATGCTTTGAGTTCAGAACTAGTATCCTGAAAATCGTTGTTCTCACTTTGTTCACTAACACAAGAGAACAGAACAACAATTGAAATTAAAAAAAAATTTTTCATATGATTATATAGTGTAAATTTAACAATAAATATTTATGAGAAATATCAACTACATTTTAATTGGAATGGTTTCCATGTTTTCCTTAGCTCAGGTGAGCGAATTAAGAACAATTCAACACGATGGCAACAACAGGCAGTTTTTCCTTTATGTTCCTGCTTCCTATAACCAAGACAATGCAACTCCAGTTATGTTTAATTTTCATGGTGGAGGTGGAACAGCATCTGCGCATTTAAATTACACCAGCGATATGAGAAATCTAGCTGAAAGTGAGAATTTTATTTTGGTATATCCACAAGCATCTCCCGATCCCAGTAGTAATGTTAATTCTTGGATTGATAAAGCTGGCTCAAATAAAAATGATATTTATTTTATTGAAGCAATTTTTAATAATCTTAACTCAATCTATAATATTGATGATTCAAGAGTTTATGCTTGTGGCTATTCTGAGGGTGCAATTTTTACATATGAGTTAGCATGTAGACTTAGCAATGTTATTACAGGTATCGCAACAGTTGCAGGGAGTATGCTTACCGACTACTACAGAGGGGAACTTGGCTTTAGTAATTGTTCACCATCGCATCCCACACCAGTTCTTTTGATGTTAGGAACTAATGATAATAATTACCATGGTCTTTACAATGGCCTTCAACCTTATTATATGTCAGTAAACGACATGACAACATATTGGTCAAATTATAACTCAACAGATCCTAATCCAATTGTAACTCAATTGGCAAACACCAATACATTTGATGGAAGCACAGTTGAAAAAAGACTTTGGCAAAATGGAACTGGTGGTGTTGAGGTTCTAGAGATGAAAATAGTAGGAGGCGGTCATTATTGGCCAGGAAATAGTGGCAATATGGATATAGACGGAAATGAGGAAATTTGGAATTTTTTGTCACAATTTAATAAAAACGGACTCTTGTCAGTTAGTGAAGTTGCAACACCCATAAAAATATATCCAAATCCATTTGACGAATTTTTGAAAATAGAAAATTTAAAAGGCGGTATTTTATTTTTTGACATCACCGGAAGACAAATCGAAATTAGTATAAAAAATAATATAATTGATACAAGTATGCTTAATAATGGTGTTTATTTTTTTACTACAACGGGAAATGAAAAAAATATTTTTAAGCTAATTAAATAGTTTAGGGTTTTTTGATTAATGCATCGTAAAAATTAGCATAAGTCAAAGTGTATAAAATTGTAATCCATACGACTGAAATCAATGTAATAGTAATGGCGATGCTATAAAATATGACGCCGGGAAAATCAAAGAATGGAAAAACTCCTTCTTCTGTAAATGATTTGATACCAATTATAAAAGCCAAAAAAAATGGGATAAATGCCAATAATAACAATAAGAATGCTCTTATTTGTAAAAAAAATAATTGACTCTTTTTTCCAGACATTAGCTTGTAGCTTTTATTAAATGCTTCAAAAAAATCAATTTGTTTGTCATCAGCGATTAAATAGAATACGGGGAAAAAAGTCAAACCAATTATTATTCCAGGAACAATTAGAAAGGCTAAACCCAACACAACCATAATCCCAATAAGTAATGATGCAAGAAGTGGCTTGATTGAGTTGAAATAACTAAAAATCAAATCAATTTTGACACCATTACCTCTTGCAATTGATATATAAAATGAAATCAAACCTATTGTGAAAGAAGCCCCTATGTGAGACGTAATAATAATTGTTAAAACATTTAAAAAGAAACTTCCATCACT
>PKDV01000046.1 GCA_002862715.1 Flavobacteriaceae bacterium
CTATTATCTCAATATGATTGTATTGCACGATATGTATTTTATTACATACGTGATACATGTTTATTTTACATGTACAACAATAGGGTGACTATTGCATTAGGGCTCACCTCTTCCCATTTCGAACAGAGAAGTTAAGCCTAATTGCGCAGATGGTACTGCATTTGCGGGAGAGTATGTCGTCGCCTTCTTCGACCCCTTGTGGAAACATAAGGGGTTTTTTATTAATTATTATTTTTAACAAGCATGATTAACCTTTTTGATGTTTCATAATTAAAGGGTTTTAAATCATAATCACCATAAGTTTTAATCAGTTTTAAACCCGATTTTAGAAACATTTTTTTAAAGTCTGATAATGTTAGCGCAGAAAGTGATTCTATGTAATTGTAGTTTTTATTTTCAATTGAAAATGAAATTTCTTTTTTAACTTTTTTGTTTGAAATGGACCTCTTTACATTAAAGTTTATTCCTTTTTTTAAAATGACTTCTTTTTTAATAAAATTTTTAGTGACAAAGCCTAAATTCATAAAATCAATTATTAAACTTCCACTAGGGTTTAGAGATTTTTTGAATGCAAAAATTGTTTTTAAGTTGTCTATTTCGGTAAAATAACCAAAACTTGTAAACATGTTTAATATTAAGTCAAATTTGTAATTTATTTCATTTCTCATGTCATGTGTAAAAAAATTACAATCTAGTTGATTGTTTTTTGCTGCTTTTTTTGCATAATTTATATTATTTGTACTTAAATCAATCCCAGTGACATTGTATTTTAGCTTTGACAGATAAATGGAATGTCTCCCTCTACCACAAGCAACATCCAGAATTTTATCTGTTCTACTAGTTTGAAGTTCATTTATTATATTATCAATAAAAAATTGAGCATCATCATAATTTCTATCCTCGTATAAAATATGATAATACTTTGTATTAAACCAAGTCTTAAACCAATCTTTTCCATACTGCATGAAGCAAATTTAAATTAATTTTGATGTATGAGTGTTGTCAAACAGAATGATTTTAAAATGGTTGCCAAAACTTTTTTTGGCCTTGAAGATATACTTGAAAATGAATTGTTGTCTCTTGGTGCAAAATCTGTAAAAAAAGGTATAAGAAGTGTTAGTTTCTATGGTGATAAAGGTTTTATGTACAAAGCTAATCTTAACTTAAGAACTGCATTATTTATTTACAAAACAATAAAAATATCTACTATGAAACTTGATTCAGATATATATTCTGTTATGAAAAATATTTCATGGCAGAAATATATGAATGTTGATCAGTCTTTTTCTATTAAAACTACTGTTAGTCTTAATAGATCTCATAATTCTATGTATTTCGCACAAAAAGCAAAAGATGGACTTGTAGATAAGTTCAGAGTTTTGTTTGGTAAAAGACCTAATGTTGATAAAAAATTCCCTGACATACATATTCATTTATACATAAACGAAAAAACTGTTGAAGTTTCTTTAAATAGCTCAGGAAGTTCTCTACACCAAAGAGGATACCGATTAAGAACAAATATAGCTCCCATTAACGAAGTTCTAGCTGCTGGACTAATATTATTGTCTCAATGGGATAAAAAGACTGATTTTTTTGACCCTATGTGTGGTAGTGCTACGTTGTTAATTGAAGCTGCAATGATAGCATGTTCAATACCTCCATCATTAAATAGAAAAATATTTGCATTTCAAAAATGGATTGATTGGGATAACGATTTATATACTAAGATTGAAGACTCTTTGGTAAAAAAAATTAAAGATTTAAAAGTTACTATAACTGGTATGGAAAAATCTCCATCTGCAATTATTAAAGCCAAACAAAATTTAAAAAATGCAAATCTTGAGGAGTTTATTGTATTAAAAAAATTTGATTTCTTTAAATCATCAAAAATAAATGTAGAAAAACCATTACAAATAGTCTTTAACCCACCATACGGTGAAAGATTACCAGTTGATGTTGAGTCTTTTTATTCTAGTTTAGGAAATACTTTAAAAAAAAATTATCCCAATTCCAACGCATGGTTTTTAACCTCAAATTTACAGGGAATAAAATTTATTGGTTTACGACCGTCAAGAAAGATTAAACTTTTTAATGGTAAGTTAGAAAGTAGGCTTCTGAATTATAAACTGTATAAAGGGTCTAAAAAACAAAAAAAACAATAAATTATTTTTTGTATAGTGGCAATCTATATGAAATAGTATAATTTATACCAGACCCATATCTATTGTTGGTTAATACTTTATTAAATCCAGGAATAAATAGATTTTCGAAGTTAGTTGGATCTTTATCAGATATTAAATAATGAACTTGAAGGGATATACCCATAAAAAAATTATTTATAATTTCTGTTTTTACACCAAATTGTAGTTCAGCCCAGTTTGCATTTAAATTATTATGTTCAACATAATCATTTAGGGTTACTCTGTTATCTTCATTCCAATAATTGTTATAATCTAAAACATTATAGCTAAATAATTTCTTTTTATGTTGACTTCTTCCAAATCTAAAACCAACAATAATTTGATTATCCATTCCAGTCCAATTTTTGTAAACATTATAATCTATACCAATTTTAATGTAGGTTCCGCTAGAATTATATTTTAGCGCATCAAGGTCAATATGTTTATTTTCGTTGCCAATTTCAGAAGCTAAGTATAAATTTTTTGTTAATCTGTAATCACCAACAAATTCAATCCCCTTGTAATTATCTTCAATAAGCGTTCTGATTTGTTTTGAAATATCAATTCCAACTCTAAATCCATATTTATATTCATTAACTGTATCGTTTTTGACTTGATTTTGGCAAAAAAGATTACAAGAAAATAAAATAATTAAATATTTAATGTAATATTTTAATATTCGCATTGTTATTACCTGATAATGTGTTATTTAATATTACAATATTCTTAATCCAATTACTGCTATATGATACATTTAATTCTTCGAAAATTGTTTTAAAACCACAAGCCCTATTAATAAAAATATCATTCGGTGTATAAAAAATAGTTAATTCATCAACTATCATATTATTTTCATCATTCAAAACAAATTTATAATTAGTTGATGAGGAAAACTTTCTTAGGGGTAGTGTTATGCTATCGCTTGTTGTAAAAACCAATGACTCAAAATCATTTTGATTAATAGATCCTACTACATTTAGATTTTGAATTTCCTTTCTACTCTCTGGGTTATCAATGTCATGAAATATAATTATCAGTTCAGATGTTCCTGTACTTCCTTCAACACAAATATCGTCTGGCTCGCATCCAACAATTAATATCAACAATAACAATAAATATTTTTTAGCAATCATTTATTTGTCAAAAGTACAATATTTTCAACGTGTGATGTTTGTGGAAACATATCAATTGCTTGACTTAATGTTACTTCATATTCACAACTTAAGATTTCTAAATCACGTGCTTGAGTTGATGGATTACAACTTATGTAGAGTATTTTTTCAGATTTGATTTCAAGTAATACTTTAATTATTTTTTTTGTCAATCCTTGTCTAGGTGGATCAAGAATTATTACATTCGGTTTTCCATATTTTCTTAGCAAATCCAATTTTGATATGTTATTTATGTCATCTTTTTCAAAATAAATATTTTTTAATCCATTCATTTTTGATGATTCAATTGCTAATTGTATTGCTTCATCAATTATTTCAATACCTACTACTTTTTTGCAATATTGTGCAATATATTGTGATATTGTTCCTAGTCCACAATATAAATCATAAACAATATCATTTTTTTTTATTTCAAGCATTTCTAGTGATTTATTATACAAAACATTAGTTTGATATAAATTAGTCTGAAAAAATGATTTTGGAGATATCTTAAAGTATAACCCACCAATTTTTTCCTTTATATAATATTTTCCATGATATGTGAATATATCAAGGTTATATATACTGTCATTTTCTTTGTTATTTATCACATAAAGGATAGAACTAATTTTTTTAAATCTAGTTTTAATAAAGCCTAACAACATTTCAATCTTTTGTTTGTCATAATAATAAAAATGAAATATGAGCATCATTTCACCTAAAGATGATGTTCTAAATGTCAATGTTCTTAAAAAACCTTCTTTTTTCCTATGATTAAAAAAAACATAATTATTATCTATACAATATTTTTTTATTTCATTTCTAATTTCATTGGAGACATCTTTTTGTAAGTGACAATATTTAATATCCACTACTTTATCCCACATTCCTGAAATGTGAAATCCAATTGCATCCCTATTTTTAATTTTCTTTTTGGAACTGATTTCTTTTTCAGTAAGCCATTTCGTAGATGAAAAACTAAATTCCATTTTGTTTCTAAATCCATAATGTTCTTTACATTCTACAATTGGAAGATATTTTTTGATTTGAATATTGCCAATTTTCTTAAAAATTTGTTTTATTTCAATGTCTTTATGATGTAATTGAGCATTATAGTTCATGTTTTGCCATTTGCAGCCACCACAAATACCAAAATGCTCGCATTTTGGAGTAACTCTATCCTTGCTTAAAAATTTAAATTTCAAGATTTTTCCGTGTAATTTATTTTTCTTCTTTTTGAATACTTCCAAATCAACTATGTCACCTGGTATACAATTTTTTATAAAAACTACTGCACCATGATTTGTCCTAGCTACACCAGCACCAGAACTTGTGATACTTTCAATAACAGCATCACTAATTAAAAAGTTTTTAAACTTTGATGACATTTAACAAAATTAAAAATCTTAAACACTCATTTTTTTTTTTATTGACAATAATTTAATTTTACAGTCCCAAAAAAAACAGCTATGAAATTTTTTAATAACACTATTTTTTTAATATCATTTTTAATTTATCCATTTTTTCTTTTCTCTCAGGAAAAATCTTCTGATAAATCGATTGGTTCTGCTATCAATGGTTTATCATTTAGAAGTATTGGACCTGCATATATGTCAGGAAGAATTGCCGATATTGCAATTGATTCTTCAAATGAAAATACATGGTACGTGGCAGTCGGTTCTGGTGGTCTATGGAAAACTACCAATGCAGGAACAACTTGGAACTGTATCACTGAGAAACAACCTTTTTATTCAACTGGATCAGTAACACTTGACCCCTCTAATTCTCAAATTGTTTGGCTTGGTACAGGTGAAAATGTTGGAGGTAGACATGTAGGTATAGGTCATGGAATATACTACAGCTCAAATGGTGGAAAAAATTGGATTTCCAAAGGACTTGAAAAATCTGAGCACATATCAAAAATTATTGTTCATCCTACCAATTCTGATATAATTTGGGTAGCTGCGCAAGGTCCACTTTGGAGCTCGGGTGGTGAAAGAGGACTTTATAAATCAACCGATGGTGGAAAATCATGGAAACAAAAAATTGTAGGTTTAAATGAGTGGACCGGAGTCACTGATATTCTTATTGACCCAAGAAATCCAAATATACTATATGCAGCTAGCTGGCAAAGACATCGCAACGTTGCTGCATATATTGGTGGTGGTCCAGGAACAGCTATATACAAGTCTTTAGACGGTGGTGAAACATGGAAAAAATTGAAGTCAGGTCTTCCATCTGGAAATGTTGGTAAAATTGGACTAGCTATTTCACCAATAAACCCAGATGTTATTTATGCTGCTATTGAACTGGAGAGAAGAAAGGGTGGTATTTACAGGTCTGAAAACCTTGGCGAAAGTTGGACTAAAATGTCCAATACTGTTTCTGGTGGTACAGGTCCACACTATTATCAAGAGTTGATACCATCTCCTCATGTTTTTGATAAAATATTTCTCATGAATAACTATGTTTTAATTTCTGAGGATGGTGGGAAAACATTTTATCAAATGAATGAATCACAAAAACATGTTGATAGCCATGCATTGGTTTTTAAACAAGATGACCCAAATTACCTTCTATTTGGTACTGATGGCGGACTATATGAATCTTTTGACGACACAAAAAGTTGGAAATATGTTAGTAATCTTCCAGTTACACAATTTTATAAACTAGCAGTCGATGACAGTTATCCTTTTTATAATGTATATGGAGGAACCCAAGACAACAACACACAGGGAGGACCTTCTGGCACATTTAAATCGGATGGTATCTCAAATTCTGATTGGTACGTTGTATTGGGAGGTGATGGCCATCAACCTGCCACAGAACCCGGAAATCCCAACATAATATATTCACAGTCACAAGAAGGTAATATTTACAGAATAGATAAAACAAACATGGAAACCACATATATTAAACCTCAAAATTCTTTAGGTGAAGATTATGAAAGGTTTAATTGGGATTCACCTATACTTGTTAGTAGCCATGACCCAAAAAGGTTATATTTCGGATCACAAAGACTGTGGCGTTCAGAAAACCGTGGTGATTCTTGGGAAGCTATTTCAAAAGATCTAACGAAAAATGAAGAAAGGCTAAGTTTACCAATTATGGGCAGAAAACAGAGCTGGGACAATGCATGGGATGTATATGCCATGTCAACTTACAACACAATTACTTCTGTTTCAGAGTCTTCTATTGATGATGATATAATATTTATCGGAACTGATGATGGACTGATTCAATCAACATTTGATGGAGGTAGTAATTGGATTAAAACACCTGTTTCAAAGTTACCAGGTGTTCCTGAAACATCTTTTGTGAATGATATCAAAACAGATTTATTCGATAAAAAGGTTGCTTATGTTGCTTTAGATAATCACAAGTTTGGAGATTACAGCCCATATTTATATAAAACAACCAACGGAGGAAAATCATGGAAATCAATTTCAAATGGTATACCTGATGGAACTTTAATTTGGAGGATAGTTCAAGATTTTGTTAATCCATTATTAATGTTTGCAGGAACTGAGTATGGAGTATATGTTTCACTAAATGGAGGAAATAAATGGCATAAATTAGGCAATGGGATGCCTACAATTCCCGTCAGAGATTTAGCTATTCAAAAAAGAGAGAGTGATTTAGTAGCTGCTACATTTGGAAGGGGCTTTTATATTCTCGATAATTACAGTCCACTACGCGAGATTTCGGAAGAATTATTAGAAAATGATTTCCATATTTTTGAAATCGAAGACGCATTACAGTATTCTTTTACATATGGTGGCACAAGAAGCCAAGGAAATACATACTTTACATCTAAAAATCCACCGTATGGGGCAACAATAACATATTATAACAAATCCAGTTTATCTACTTTAAAATCTGAAAGAAAGAGGAAAGAAGCTAAATTAAATAAAGAAAATAAAGACGTTCCATTTCCTGGTTGGGATTATCTGGACAAAGAGGAGAGCGAAGAATCACCTAAATTATTTTTCGAGATTTCAGATTCTAATGGTAAAGTTGTATCACGTGTAAGTGGTAAAAATTCTAAGGGAATTAATAGAGTTTCATGGGGATTAACTTCCCCATCTGCTACAACTATTGATGCCGATTACTCACGTTCAAGAGTTTATTTTCGTTCATATCGTGTCGAGCCAGGTGATTATTATGTTCAAGCTTTTAATGAAAAAAATGGAATTATTTCAGCACTATCAGATAAAAAATCATTTAATGTTGAAAGAATAAGGGAGGGATCGCTAAAAAATCCTATATCTCAAGATAAAATCAATGAGTATAAGGAAAATCTGTCAAAATTATATGTCGAATACTCTGTTAACAGAAAAAAATTAGAAAATTCAAAGGATAAGATTGGTACTTTATCAAAGGTTTCTAGTTATTTTACAGAAAATAAACAGGAGCTATCTAAGGAAATATTCGGTATTCGGGAAAGGATAAGGTTATTGGAGATTAGTTTAGATGGATATGAAACCAAAGACGAAATTGACGAAAAAGATAACTTGTCATTAAGTTCTCGTCTTTCTGTTGCATCTAGAGGTCTTTCTAATAGTTATGGTCCAACTAAAATGCATATTCAAAGCTTTAAACAAGCTAAAAAACTACTTGAAAATGTAATTTCAGATATCATTGAAATAGAAATTGCTGTAGACAAATTAGTTGTGAAGGCTGAAAATTCTGGTTCTCCAAAAATTTTAGATTAAAACGAAACCATCAATTTTAAATAATTGATGGTTTTATTTTATTAGTTTAACCACTTCAATTTCAAAAATAAGAGAGGACTTTGGTGGTATTACAGAATTACCTTGATCTCCGTACGCCAAATAATAGGGTAGGTAAAGGATTGCTTTTTCACCTTCTCTAAGTAAAGATAAACCTTCTTTAAATCCTGGAATTAAAGATACTTCGGGATCAATTCTTGCCTCAATTGGGCTGTATCCACCACCATCTTTTCTTCTTTGATCGAAGATATTATTACTTTGTGCTATGTTCTCAACAGAAGTATCAAGTAATTTTCCATCTTCAAAATAGACGCTGTAATTTGTAAGTGCCGTAATTCCATTTGTAATTTTTTCACCATCGGTTTTCTTTAAAATATAATATTTTAGTCCCGAATCAGTTTTGGAATATTTATCTTCTAATTCTATAAATTCTTCTTTTTTCAGCTCTTGAATTTTAAGTAGACTTTGCTCAAGTTCTTCTTTTCTTTTTTTGATGCCCAAGAAATAATCGTTAAAAATATCTTTTGCATTAAATTTTTTAGCATTACTACCCACTTTTACAATATCCAAAGAAACTATTTTATCATCTTGTTCAATTTCATCAACAACATCTTGACCATTAATAACTTTTCCAAAAACACTGTGTTTACCATCAAGCCATGGTGTTTCCTTGTGAGTTATAAAAAACTGACTTCCATTAGTATTTGGTCCAGAATTGGCCATTGATAATATTCCAGGGCCATCGTGTTTTAAATCTTTATCAAATTCATCTTCAAATGAATAACCAGGATTTCCAGTACCAGTTCCTAAGGGATCTCCTGTTTGAATCATAAAATCACTAATAACTCTGTGAAAAATAATACCATCATAAAAGGGTTTATTTTTGTAATCAGAACTAACTTGGGTATTATTTCCTTCCGCAAGTGAAACAAAATTTGCAACAGTAATTGGTGTTTTATCATAAGTTAATTTTAGAAGAATTTCTCCTTTATTTGTTTTTAATTTGGCATAGATTCCATCGTCTAAACCGTTTTTTGATGTGGAACAGTTTGAGGTCATAATTATAATTAATATGCTAATAAATATTTTTTTCATTTTTAATTTTTGGATTGAAATTTACGAATTTAATAATTAGCTGTTTTTTAAAAAACTTTCTAAATGCTTATTAACTAATTCAATGGTTTTTTTTAGGCTATCCTTTGATATTCCACCAGCAGCATTTTTATGCCCCCCCCCATTAAAATATTTTTTAGCAAAATCATTAACTGTAATATTACCTTTACTTCTAAATGACATTTTTATTTGACTTTCCTTTTTTTCCTCAATTAGTATGATAGAAAGTTCAATATTTTTTATTGATAACCCATAATTAACAAAACCTTCATAATCTCCTTTTTTATAATTGCATTGTTCTAATTCTTTGTGGTTTAAGATGGTTATACAGGTTTTAAGTTTTTGATTAATGATAATATTTTTTAAAGCTATTCCAAG
>PKDV01000057.1 GCA_002862715.1 Flavobacteriaceae bacterium
ATAAAAATAATTCCAAATCAAATTAACGAATTGCACCCTGTGCTGAAAAAAAATATTGAAGAAATTGGAGAAGTAATATTAATAGCTAACAAGTCACCAAAAATTGTAGGAGTGACTGTTTTAAATCCAAGTTCAGTTAGAAAAATACCAGGTGCTAACGCTGGAATTGAAAATCTTTTACTGTCGCTTCCAGGAGTTAATTCAAACAATGAGTTAAGTACACAATATTCAGTTAGAGGAGGTAATTATGATGAAAATTTAATCTATGTAAATGGTATTGAAATTTTTAAGCCAATACTTATAAGATCAGGACAACAAGAAGGACTAAGTTTTTTAAATAGTGATCTAGTTGATAAAATTTCTTTTCAGCCAGGTGGATTTGAAGCAAAATATGGCGATAAAATGTCATCAGTTTTAGATATTACCTACAAAAGTCCTCAAGATTCAAACGGTATTTTTAGAGCTAATTTGCTGGGGGGAAGTTTTAGTTATGGTTTTTCAAGTGAGCATTGGTCAAACCTTTTAGGTGTTAGGTACAGGAATAATAAATTATTAGTAAATAATAAAGAAATAGAAACTGATTATCGGCCAATATTTGCTGATTTTCAATCTTTAACATCCTTTAAAAAAAGTAAATTAAAATTTGATTTTTTTAATGTTTTTTCATTAAACAAGTATGATTATTCACCAAGAGTAAGGCAAACAAATTTTGGAACTATTTCAAATCCAAGATCATTGTTGGTTTTATATGAAGGAAGGGAAAATGACAATTACAGGGCCTTCATGTCATCATTAAGAGGGACATATAACCTTTCTAGAAATTCTAAAATTTCAGTTGACTTATCAATAAATGAAAATGATGAAAATGAATATTATGACATTATAGCTCAGTATTTATTAGGTTCACCCAATAACCAAATTGGAACAAGCGATTTGGGTTCTGTAGATTATGCCGAGGGTGTCGGCAGTCAGCATACTCATGGAAGAAGTGATATAAAGATTAAAGTTTTGAGAACAAAGGTGTCAGGAAAACATAAAATCAATACGAGTGAAATTGATTGGGGTCTAGAATTGCAGTCTGAGAAAATTTATGATAGAATTGTAGAGTGGGAAAAAATTGACTCATCTGGATTTTCAATTCGTCCCCCTTCATTAAATCAATCGAATAATCAACCATACAATGCTTTTGTAGGAAATTTAGAGTTATTTAATAATATTAGAAACTCTCAAAATACTGTAATAAAAAGATTTTCAGCATACGTTCAACACTCTAAGAAATTTTTATTGGGCCAAAATATTGCTTGGATAAACTCTGGGGTTAGATTTCAGAATTGGAACATAAAAAATATTGATGATTCAGGCAGTTTATTTTTTAGCCCAAGAATTCAGCTAAGTTTTCAGCCACTAAAAAATCCAAACGTTATTAATAAAATATCTGTTGGGAAATATACTCAAGCACCCTTTTATAAAGAACTTAGAGATAATAGTGGAAATATAAATTTTAAAATAAAGCCACAAAATTCTATTCATTTAGTTTTAAACCATGATCGAAATTTTTCAATTTGGGATAGAAATTTCATTTTTCAAACATCAGGATACTTGAAATACTTATGGAATATTAACCCTTATACAATTGAAAATGTAAGAGTTCGATATGCAGCCAATAATAATTCAGTTGGTTGGATTTATGGTTTGGATTTTAGACTGCACGGAGAATTTATTCAAGGTACAGAATCATGGATAAGTTTAGGGCTCTTAAAGGCAATTGAAAACCAAAACAACCGGGGATATATACCAAGACCCACAGACCAAAGGTTTAAATTTGCTCTTTTATTTCAAGACTACGTACCATCAATTCCAAACTTAAAAATAAATTTAAATCTTGTTTACAACTCTGGACTTCCAGGTGGTTCACCGTCCTATGTTGACGTTTATAATTATCAAAATAGATTAAAAGATTACAAGAGAGCTGATGTAAGTTTTTTGTATGTTTTTAAAAGTTTAAAAAATGAAAAAAAATTTTTAAAGTTGATTAAAGAAATGGAAATTGGTGTGGAAATATATAACTTATTCAATGCACAAAATTCCATAACAAATACATGGATAAGAGACGCGTATACAAAAAGACAATTTGCGGTTCCAAACTACATGATGTCAAGAGTATTTAATTTGGAATTTGATATTAAATTTTAGCTATCAATGTATTCTCTTAATATATTAACAAGTTTGTCGATTTCCTGCTTTGTATTATGAGTTGAAAAAGATAGTCGAATCGAAGGTGTTTGATTTTGCTCCTCAGTTAAAATTTCATTCATAACGTGAGATCCTGAGTCACTACCTGACTGACAAGCACTACCTCTAGAACAACATACACCTTTTAAATCCATATGCATTGATAATAATTTAGCTTTAGAGATTGACATAGGAATTCTTACACTTAAAATTGTATGTGAACTTGCAAATAAATTATCGCTCAGTCCATTATAAATTACATTCGGGAACTCTTCATTAATTTTTTTTAAACAATAAGACTTTAAATTTTTAAGATATTCTACATCCTTCTTCAAGTTTTTATGTGCAATTTCTAATGCTCTCTCCATTCCTACTATATTGTGAACAGCTTCCGTTCCTGCTCTCATACCTCTTTCTTGTTCTCCGCCATAAATAAATGAACCTAGTTTATTTTTTTTACATGCATAAATAAATCCAATTCCTTTAGGGCCATGAAATTTGTGTGCAGAAGCTACTGCAAAATCAACAGGTAATTTATCAAAATTTAATTTGAAATGACCAACAGATTGAACTGTGTCAGAATGAAATAAAGCATTATGAGATTTACATAATTTACCAACTTTATATAAATCAATAATAGTTCCTAGTTCATTGTTAACGTGCATCAAACTGACCATTTTCATTTCGTCACTGGTAGAAAGCAATCTTTTAAGATCCTCGAAATCAGGTAAACCATACTCATTTATCTTTAAAAAATCTAGTCTTATGTACCCTTTTCTTTTGAGGTTTTTTAAGGGGCCCAAAACCGCATGGTGTTCAATTGGAGAAGTTATAAAATGCTTTATTCCTAAATGATTAAATGCTCCATCTATAATCATATTATCAGCCTCAGTACCACATGAGGTAAAAATAATTTCTTGCGATGAAACTGAAAAATATTCACAAATTTTTTTTCTTGAGTGTTCTAACTTCGCTTTAGCTGAACGACCAACTGAATGTAAAGAAGAGGGGTTTCCATAGAAATCGCATAAAATGCTATTCATTTCTTTTATTACTTCTGGATGAGTGTGAGTCGTAGCAGCATTGTCAAGATATATAAGGGACATCTTAAAATAAATTATTACTCAAAGGAACGAAAAGTTTCTAAAATTAACTCAAGAGAACTTAGCATTTGTTCTTTATTTATCACTAAAGGCGGAGCAAACCTAATTATATTTCCTCTTGTAGTTTTTGCAAGTAGCCCTTTTTTCATAAGTGATAGACATATTTTGTTAGCAATTTCTTTATCAAGTTTATTATTAATTACTACTGCATTTAATAATCCTTTTCCTCTCACTTCTTTAATAATATTACTTCCATTGCTGTAAATTTCAATAGAGGAGCGAAAAATACTTCCCATATTTAATGCATTTTCAGACAAATTTTCATCATCAATTACTTGAATAGCAGTTTTCGCAACTGCTGCAGCTAAAGGATTACCACCAAAAGTTGAACCGTGTTGTCCGGGCTTAATACATAACATTAACTCGTCATCTGCCAATATTGCTGATACCGGATATACTCCCCCTGAAAGTGCTTTTCCTAAAATTAAAATATCTGGTCGCGCGTCTTCGTAGTCTGTTGCCAATCTTCTGCCTGTCCTTCCCAAACCAGTTTGAACCTCATCAGCAATAAAAAGAACATTGTACTTATTACACAATCTTCTGATTCCCTCAAGATAGCCATCATCAGGTATTACAACTCCTGCTTCTCCCTGAATAGGTTCAACCATGAATGCAGCAGTATTATTATCCTGTAATTCTCTCTCCAGTGAATTCAAATCGTTGTATGGTATTAATTTGAATCCGGGCATAAAAGGTCCGAAATTATTTTTAGTACTTTTTACATCGGACGATGAAACTGCTGCCAAAGTTCTTCCCCAGAAATTACCGTTAGCAAATAGAACTTTTGCTTTGTTGGGAGGTATGCCCTTCACTTTATAAGCCCATTTTCGCGCAATTTTGATTGCTGTTTCACCACCCTCAACTCCTGTATTCATAGGAAGAACTCTATCGTATTCAAAGTAATTTGTAATAAACTCACAATACGGACCTAAAATATCATTATAAAAAGCTCTTGATGTTAAGCAAAGCTTTTTTGACTGTTCCTGTAAAGCATGAATTATTTTAGGATGGCAATGGCCTTGATTTACTGCAGAGTATGAAGACAAAAAATCATAATATTTTTTACCATCAACATCCCACAAATAAACGCCCTTACCTCTGCTTAAAACCACAGGAAGTGGACTGTAATTTGTCGCACCAAAACTCGCTTCTTTTTTTATAAAATAATTTGTATTTAATAAAATTGACATATTACAAATTTAAGAAACACTGCTCAAATTTGATTTAAAATCAAATAACAAACAATCATTAAATTAGAATAATTTTTGAACAAAATGGAAAAAATAAATAGCATTCAAAATGATAAAATTAAAGAACTAGTAAAACTAAAATCAAAAGCAAAATTTAGAAATAGAGAAAAAAAATTTTTAGTTGAAGGGAAAAGAGAAATAGAATTTGCTTTACAGTCTGGCTTTACAACAGAAAAAATTTTTTGGTGTGATAACATAATTAATGAAAAGGATTTTTCAAAATGGATTTTAAATCATTCGAAATCTCTAAAAATTATAAAAGTTTCAAAACTAGTTTATGAAAAAATTACATTTAGAAAAAATTCAGAAGGAGTTTTAGCCTTGGTAAAACAGAAAGAAACATCTATTCTAAATTTTAAAACAAAAAATAAAAATCCAATAGTATTAGTCCTTGAATCAATTGAAAAGCCGGGTAACATAGGTGCTATTTTAAGAACGAGTGAAGTTTCTAAAGTTGATGCTGTAATTTTATCAAACACCAGATGTGATTTATATAATCCAAACCTAATTAGATCAAGTCTCGGTGCATTTTTTTCAGTACAAACATTTGTTTCTAGTAATGATGAAACATTAAATTTTTTACTTAAAAATAATTTTAAAATTTTTACAACAATTATTGATGCAAATAAATCATATTTAGAAAATAATTACATAAGACCAACTGCTTTTGTTCTCGGAAGCGAAGACAAAGGTCTGAGTAATTTTTGGAGAAAAAATAATTTTAATAAAATTAAAATTCCGATGTTTGGTAATGTTAACTCACTCAACGTTTCAGTAAGTGCAGCAATATTGATGTATGAGGTATTAAGACAAAAAAAATAGTAAATTTTGTATATTTATTTTGATGCAAAAAGAAGTTATAGTTGATTACAATACAGAGTTAAATAAAGAATTAAAGCTCCTCTTAAAAAAATCATATCAAGAACTTTCAAAAATTGAAAAAAAATCAATAAAACTTGCATTTGAAACTGCAAGAAATGCCCATGGAAATCAAGTTAGAAAAAGTGGGGAACCTTATATATTTCATCCATTAAAAGTTGCCAGAATAGTTTCTGAAGAGATTGGGCTTGGGGCTACGTCAATTATTGCTGCTTTATTACATGATGTTGTTGAAGACACAAACATAACTATTGATGACGTGGAAATTTTATTTGGAAAAGAAGTTTCAAAAATAGTTGATGGACTAACAAAAATTTCTAAACTAAGTAAAGATAAACGAGTTTCCATACAAGCTGAAAATTTTAAAAAAATGCTATTGAGTATCAATGATGACGTGAGAGTTATTTTAATAAAAATTGCAGACAGGCTCCACAATATGATGACATTAGATTTTTTAAGTGTTGAAAAACAGGTGAGAATTTCATCTGAAACTCTCTTCATTTACGCACCTTTAGCTCACAGAATAGGAATGTATAACATTAAGACTAAACTTGAGGATTTATCTTTAAAATTTACAGAACCTGATGTTTATCACGGAATTGAAAAAAAAATAAAAGAAAGCGAGAAGGAAAGATTAAAATACATAAAAAATTTTTCAAAAAAATTGGAAGGTCATTTAAAAACCCAAAAAATTTTATTTAGAACTGAAGGTAGATTTAAAAGTATTTTCTCAATAAGAAAAAAAATGCAATTAAAGAACAAAAGATATGATGAGGTTTTCGATCAGTTCGCAGTAAGAATTATTTACAAATCCAATCAAAAAAATGAAAAATTCTTAGCGTGGAAAATATATTCTATTGTTACCGATCATTTTCAACCTAACCCAACCAGACTAAGAGATTGGATATCATCACCTAAATCAACTGGATATGAAGCACTTCATATAACAATTGTAGGACCTGGTGGAAAATGGATTGAAGTTCAAATTCGTTCTGAAAGAATGCATGAAATTGCTGAAAAAGGATATGCTGCTCACTTTAAATATAAAAGTAATTCAAAGAATATTACTGAAGATGGAATGGACAAATGGCTGGATAAATTAAGAAATATTGTAAAAGCTAATGAATCTGATGCAATTGATTTTGTCAATGATTTTAAGTTAAACCTCTACTCAAGTGAAATATTTGTTTTTACCCCTATGGGTGATTTAAAATCTCTACCAACGAATGCTACACCCGTAGACTTTGCGTTTTCAATTCACAGTGAAATTGGTGAAAAAACCAGAGGTTCAAGAGTGAATGGGAAAATTGTACCATTAAATTTTAAGCTTAATAGCGGAGATCAGGTTGAAATAATTACATCTGAAACTGCTAAACCTAATGCAAGTTGGCTCGATTTTGTTGTTACTTCTAAAGCTAGATCTGAAATCAGAACCTCGCTTAGAGTTGAAGAACGAAAAATCGCAGAAGAGGGAAAAGAACTTCTTAGAAGAAAATTAAAGCAAATGAAATTTAATTTTAGTGAAAAAATTATAAATGCACTTGTTTCGTATTTCAACTTAAAAACAAGTTTAGATTTATTTTACAGAGTTGGATTTGGGACTATTGATAATAAAATGCTCAAAAGTTTCGCTGCCGAAGAAAAAAATCGTTTTTTTCAACTTTTCAAAAGAAGACCTTCAGATAAACCCAAAAAAAATGAATTACATGATGAAAATATTTCATCTTTTTATGATTTACTTGTTTTTGGAAAGAACTATGAAAAATTTGAATACAAATTAAGTCCATGTTGCAAACCAATTCCAGGAGACGGTGTTTTTGGATTTGTTTCCATTAATGATGGTATTAAAGTTCATAAAAATGATTGTCCGAATGCAATAAGCCTTCACTCTAATTATGGCTATCGTATAATAAATGCAAAATGGATTGATTCATCCAAAGGATTTTTTACTGGGATTTTAAAACTTTCTGGAATAGACAGGATAGGATTAATAAGCGAGGTCACTAATATTATTTCAAAAAGTCATAATGTCGATATTTCACAACTTAACTTTGACACGGAAAATGGAACTTTTTCAGGTGAAATTAAACTTAACGTAAAAAAAGCATCAAAACTAGTTACACTTATTAAAAAACTTGAAAAAATAAATGGGATTGATAAAGTTGTTAGAGATTGATACATGATTCATATCTTTGCTTTTTACTTTTGTTAATATGAATAATGAATTAAATATTGTTAAGGATGTTTTTGTAAAGTTTTTAGACTCTAACAACCACAGAAAAACACCTGAAAGATTTGCAATTTTAGAAGAAATTTATACCAAAAAAGAGCATTTTGATATTGAATCTTTATACGTTAAAATGAAAAACAAGAATTACCGTGTAAGTAGAGCAACTTTATACAATACAATTGAACTTCTTTTAAATTGTGGGTTGGTTAGAAAACACCAATTCGGTATGAATCAAGCTCATTATGAAAAATCATATTTTGATAAACAACATGACCATGTAATTTTAACTGACTCTGGAGAAGTAAAAGAGTTTTGTGATCCTAGAATACAAACAATAAAAAAAACAATCGAGGATGTTTTTGATATAAAAATTCATTCCCATTCATTGTACTTCTATGGTTCAAAAAAAAATCAATAAAACAAAATGGCCGTTGACATTATTCTAGGCTTACAATGGGGCGATGAGGGTAAAGGTAAAATTGTAGATGCCTTAACCAATCAGTATGATATCATTGCTAGATTTCAAGGGGGTCCTAATGCTGGACATACACTCATATTTGGCGATATAAAACATGTATTACATACAATTCCGTCTGGGATTTTTCATAAAAAGTCAATTAACGTTGTTGGAAATGGTGTAGTTGTTGACCCCGTAATTTTTATGGATGAATTAAAAAAATTAGAAAAGTTTGATTTGAAAATTGAAGAAAGGCTTTTTATTTCAAAAAAAACACACCTAATTTTGCCTACTCATCGCATGTTAGACCTAGCCTCTGAAAAATCAAAAGGCAAATTGAAAATTGGCTCAACATTGAAAGGTATAGGTCCAACCTACATGGACAAAACAGGAAGAAATGGAATTAGAGTTGGGGACCTTGAACACAAAGATTGGAAGAAAAAATATTTTGACCTAAAGCAAAAACATGTCAAATTGATAAAAAATATGAACGTTGAATTAAGTTTAAAAATTGATGAAATTGAGAAACTTTTTTTCGAATCGATTGAATATTTAATTTCAAGTGTTGTTTTTATTGACAGTGAGGAATTTTTGTATAAAAGTCAAAAAAATGGATTAAAAATTTTAGCTGAAGGAGCACAAGGCTCTCTTCTTGATATTGATTTTGGAACATATCCATACGTGACATCATCTAATACAACAGCTGCTGGTGCATGTACTGGCCTTGGGATTTCTCCAAAAAAAATTAACGAAGTTTACGGCGTTTTCAAAGCATATACTACCAGAGTTGGTTCGGGTCCATTTCCAACTGAAATTTTTGGTGAAATTGGTGAAAAAATTTCA
>PKDV01000008.1 GCA_002862715.1 Flavobacteriaceae bacterium
TCAATAATATCTTGAATATCAGAGTATTTTATTGGTAGCTTTTTTAATGGTTCTGCAAGTGGTAAAAAGCCGTTTTTAGAATTTATTTCAAAAAAACCGTCAGTGTAATTGCTAAGTTGCATTATAGAATTTATGTTTAATGTAATTAATTTTTACGAAAAATTTATTTTACTTTTAACTGCGTAACTAAAAAAATTGAATTATGAGAAAAATATTTTTAATGCTTTTTATTGTGTGTTCATCTTCTCTTGTCTTTTCTCAAGATGATAGCTACAAAGAACTACTCGTTGAGTTTATGAAGTCACAAGGCACCTTAGAAACCATGGACTCTACTTTCGAGCAATTATCAGGAATGTTTGGTGGGATGGTTGATAAAAAAAAGCTAGATGCTTTCAAAAAAGAAATGTTTGAAGATTTAGTTGATGTTTTGACTCCCATATACAAGAAACATTTAACCGAACAAGACCTAAAAGACGCTGTCGCCATGTTCAATACTCCCATTGGGAAAAAAATAGCTGAAAAGAATCCAATTATTGCAAAAGAAACCATGGCTGCCTCTATGAGCTGGGGGATGGATCTCGGAGCAAAAATGCAGCAACTTATGAATTAGAAAGTTATAATTAGCTAAATCCATTTTTTTTAAATGAAAGAATACAAGTCATTCGGTTACGACAAAATCCCTTTAGTGATAGCTGGCATTATTGTTATTTATTCTGTTTTGGGTTACATCTTTGATTCATCCCACAATAATCCAATATCCAGAGCTTTCGTTGAAAATAATTTTGAGTATATTTTAGGTTTGTGTGTGGTTTTGGTTTTGTACTCGTTCAATATTATTAGTGTCGATAAAAAAGGGATTAAAAAAACCTTGTTCTTTATTCCCATAATTACAAAAAATTACACCTGGAGCCAAATTAAACATTATGCCCATGTTAAAGAAGAGTGGGATAACACCCACAGATACCAATTCAAAAGGTCATATAAAACGGAAGAAGTAATATGGTTTATAAATTTTGATGATAGAGTTTGTCTGAGAGTAAGAAAAAATAGACAAAAAATAGAAGAACTAATGACTGAGGTAGATAAATTTGAAGATAAATTTGAAATTGAATTAAAATATAGAGATCCTTTTTTTACGAGTAGTGGTTTAAGAAAAGTTAAATACCCAAAAGAAGAAACCAAAAATTAGTTAGTAAAGTCTTTTTAGCTAGGTACTTTTTTTAATAAAACATATCCTTTAATCTATCGATTTAATTCTTTTTCTGTTATCTCCTGAGTCAGTATCTATTAATTTGTTGTAAGGATCAATCCCAACCTCAATAGGCTCTTTATCAACTATTATAGAAACAGTATTATTGATAGCTGATATTTTATGTTTTTTGAGGTAAAGTTCAGACTCCTCTTCATCTTCAATACCAAAAACACCAATATCAATATAGTCTTCTAAATAAACTGAATAAAAAGGTTTGTTTTTGTCCTCGTTTTGATAAAAAATTGAATCAACTTCACGGTCACCATAATTTATTTTACCTTTTTCATCATTTCTATATTTACTTACCGTAAATTCAAAATCAACTTGATATTTTCCGTCTTTTAATTTTTTAGATGTAGCTGAAACTGCATTGTTGTCATATAGAGTAATTGTTTCAAACATATCCTTTAAAACGTATTGCAAAGAATCAGGTGTTTCCTCTTTTAAAAAATCTAAAAGTTCTAAGGTGGTAGTGTACGGGGGTTCCTGAAAAGCAACGCTCTTTACATACTTAGAAATAGTATTGTTTAATTTTTTTTCTCCTAAATAATCGCTTAAAGCATAAAAAACTAGAGAGCCTTTTTGATAGTGGATATATCCTTGTCCATCGTTGTACATTAATGCATTTTCTCTCTTTGTTTCAAAAGTTCTACCGCTCAAATAATCGTCCAATGCTTTTTTAAGAAATTTTCTCATTTTATTTTTCCCGTTAACCCTTTCAATGATTTTTAATGCGACATATTCAGATAAACTCTCTGACATAACAGTTGCGCCTAAAACATCAGCGCCTATTACCTGATGAGCGAACCATTGATGGGCTACTTCGTGGGCTGTTATGTAAAAAGGATAATCATTTCCTCCCTTGCTTGAGTCATCAACATCGGCTATAAAACCAACGCCTTCTGAAAAAGGGACTGTGTTTGGGAATGACTGAGCAAATGACCCTAATATTCTTGGAAATTCAACAATTCGCATTTGCCTGTGTTGGTATGGACTAAACTGAGTGGAACAATATTCCAAAGCAGATTTCATGCCTTTCATCATTCGATCTAAGTTATATTCATGCCCCTTATGATAATAAATTTCCAAGTCTACATCTTTCCATGTGTCCTTTTTTACTTGGTATTTGGCAGAGTTAAAAGCGTAAAAATTTAGAATCTTGCTATCCATTTTATAATGGAAATAACGCCGGTCACCTTCAACCCATTCTTTTTGTAAATAACCTGGTGCTATTGCTATTTGCTCTTTATCTGTACTAACAATTGCCTCAAAATCAATCCAGTCAGAATCTGAAGAAATGTAAGTGTTGCCAAGAGCTGTTGTGTCCGATGGATGAGGCTTTAGCTTATTTGGGGGTAGTTCATATTTCTCTCTGGTTTTATCATCGGTAAGTTCACCTCCCGGATATCCAAGAGATGGAAAAACAGAATTATTAATAAACGTTCCGTTACTTAAAATTGGAGAATTGTTTCTAAGAAGTGTGTTCCTCTTGTTTTTGACTGTAAAGTTAAGTTTTAATGAATCTCCTGGAAGGATAGGGTCTTTGAAGTGATAAATATCAAAGTGATAAATTGTATCCTCTAAAACTAGGGAGTTAGGTTTATCAAATTCAAAGGTGCTTATTCGACTAGAGTGATCTAGAAACAAACTATCTATTGGCGCTCCAGATTTATTAATCATCACATAATTACCAGATGCTTCAAAATCTCTTGTTTTTGGAAAAAGATTAACATTAACATTTACCGAAACAATCCTTGGCTGAGCGTATTTTTCAAATTTCTTATACTTTTTTTCCCATTCCACAATGGCAATTTCTCTTTCCTTTGAAGATTTTCTAACATTCTTAATGTTGTTGATATAATAAATATAACCTCCTATTGAAAAAAATAAGACAGTAAAAGTTGAAATAAAAAAAGGTTGCCACCCATTGAATCGCTTCTTTGCTTTAGTAAACCGCTCAAAAAAACTACTGCTTACTCCGCGATTATAAAACAATAATGTAAGTATGTAAAAAACAACCCCAAGACATACCCAATAAATTTTGTAAACAAAGTATCTGTTTATGGTTGAACCATATCCGTTCATATCTGAATAAGAATAACCAGGCCCTTGGTTATATTTATATATAGATTGTTCCACTCCTGCCAAGTTTGTAAGAGGAATCCCTATGAATAAAACAATCATGATGAATAGTCCCAAATAAGGGTTAGATATCAGGGTTTGGACCAGAAAAGAAAGAAAGGCCCAAATTATATAATAAATTAAACTCAATACTAATAATTCATAAACATATAAGTTCAACTCAAAATCATAAAAACCTTTGCTAATTTGAAAAATTAGACCAGAAATCATAACTAATGAAAGCAAAACCATTTGCATTTTTATTATTGCTAAAAACTTTGAACCAAAAAGAACCCAGTTTTTTACAGGTGTTGTGTCAATTAACTCGCTAGATTTAAAAATTCTAGAGCGATGGATTAGCATTCCAGCATATAAAAACGTACAAATATTAATTGATAATGCAAGGGTTTCTCCTGCCTGCAGCATTCTCCATGTCCTAGGAAGTGTAGCAGTGCCAAAGATGTTGCCTGTTTCAAATAAGCTTAGAATATTGATAAGTAATCCAAATAAAACAATACATACAAAAGGAATGCTCTTAAAAATATATAAGAAGTCAACATTTGAAAGTTTATTGAGAAGCTTTAGTTGCGAGAAAAATCTAAAGTCTAAGTTAACTTTGGGTAAGTCTATGTTAATAATTCCAAGAAAGTTATGCTTTTTGAGGGTTTTTAACTTTTTCTTTTTTAAGGAAAAACTTATTGGATTTTGACTAAATGAAAAAGAACGATATATAAATCCAAACAGTGTTGCAGATACTCCAAGCCAAATTAGACGATTATAAATCACTACCCCTTTAATGGGAATATAAAGCTCGTTCTGTTCAGCAACTGTCCAATATTGAGTGTAATATTGTAACGCAATATCACCAAAGGGGTCTATAAGAGCAGAAAAAAATCGGTTTTCCACCTCTTCAGAAAAACCAACTAAGAACCCCTGTAGAATTATTAGAACTAAAACAAAAATAAAACCAGCTGAAATGTTTCTGGTAAAAGTTACCACCCCAAAAATTAATAAACCAGAAAAAATAAGGTTTGGTAGGATATAAATAATATAAACATCAATATATGGCCTTAATTCAAATGGTTTTAAAAGGTCTGGGTTTGTTCCAGGTAAAATAAACCCTAACGATATGGAAAATGCTATTATAATTATTATCAAATGAACTATAAAAACACCACTGAGAAATTTGGCAAAAAGATATTGTGTTTTTGTAAAAGGATAAGAATAAAGTATATAATGAACATCAGATTTATAGTCTCTATATATGCTTACACCAATTATTGAAGGATATAAGAAAATAATTAATGAGCTTAGTCCTGCAAATAGTCCAAATATGGCATATGGAGAGTTAACAACCCTTGAAGAACCTACTGTTGCAGTAATTGAGTCAAATAACCCCGCTGAAGCTCCTGAACTAAATAAACCAATTGCCAAAAAAATAATGGCATATATATAAAACGCAGGTCTTTTGAACCAGTAACTTAATTCATTTGAAAATATATTGTAGAACACTTAATACTAATTATGAATTTGATTTTAATGTAGTAAAATACACATCCTCTAAATTTGGATCAACCTTTTTAAATCCTTTATCTGGGCAAATTTCTGAATGAACACGAATATTCATTGAGTTATCTGGATTAAAACTTGTAGATAATATATTTAATTTATTATTTAAACTCTCTATGTCAGCTTTTTCAACAATTTTTGTCCATATTTTACCTTTTAGCTCCTTAGTTGAATCTTCTGGTTTAATTTGTTTTAGAATTCTGCCATTGTTCATAATTGCCATATTATTACAAAGTTCTTTTACGTCATCAACAATGTGAGTAGAAAAAATAACCGTAGAATTTGATCCAACTTCCCTCAAAACATTTAAAAAACGTTGTCGTTCAGCAGGGTCTAGACCTGCTGTTGGCTCATCGACAATAATTAATTTAGGATTATTTATTAAAAGCTGCGCTATACCAAACCTTTGTTTCATTCCTCCTGAAAATCCACTTACATTTTTCCATCTTGCGTCTTCAAGATTAGTAATTTCAAGAAGCTTTTTAATTAATTCCACTCTTTCCTTTTTATTAGAAACACCTTTTAAGACTGCAAAATAGTTCAGCAAACTATCAGCTGTCATTTTTGAATACACACCAAATGTTTGGGGCAGATAACCTAAAATTTTTCTTAAAGAAATGTTGTCCTTAAGAACGTTTATATCATTAAAAAAAACTTCTCCCGCATCGGGGCTTTGAATTGTAGCAATGGTTCTCATTAATGAAGATTTGCCGGCACCATTGGGACCTAATAACCCAAACATTCCAACTCCAATTTCAAGATTTACACCATCTAATGCCTTGACACCATTTTTATATGTTTTAGACAGATTTTTTACAGAGAGTTTCATAAATTAAACACTTATATTATTTTTGAATATTAAATTAAATAATTTTTTATGAAATATTACATTTTAGCATTTAAAAAAGCCTTTGATTTTCAGGGAAGAGCAAATAGACCAGAGTTTTGGTACTTCACGCTTTTTAGTACAATAGCATCTTTTATATGCTCGATAATTGATTCTCAATTACTATCTACGTCAGCGGGTGAAGCCGGGTTGATGGGCGGAATATACTTCCTAATTATTTTCATACCTAGTTTGTCTGTGACAATTAGAAGGCTTCACGACGTGAATAAAAGTGGATGGAATCTTTTATGGATCTTTACAGGAATAGGTTTCCTTTACGTTATTTATCTAGAAATAATAAAAGGCACAGATGGGCCTAATAATTATGGTGAAGTTTCTGCAAATTGAAAATACTCATAATTTGATTTAGAACTCTTTATAGTTTAATTTTTTGGTGAGTAATATTTTTTTCTCAGCCAAAATGCTACCCTAACCAATAAAATCAATGCAGGTACTTCCACCAATGGACCAATTACCCCTGTGAATGCCTGACCTGAATTGAGGCCAAAAACGGCAATGGCCACAGCTATTGCTAATTCAAAATTATTACCGGCTGCTGTGAATGCAACTGCTGCATTTTTATCGTATTCTGCACCCATAGCCTTACTAACAAAAAATCCAATCAAAAACATGATAGAGAAGTAGATTAATAGTGGGATGGCTATTCTCACTACATCCATTGGGATTTGTACAATCAATTCTCCTTTTAACGAGAACATTACAACGATAGTAAACAACAAGGCAATTAAGGTGATCGGTGAAATCGTCGGGATGAATTTGGTTTTATACCATTCTTCTCCTTTTGCTTTCACTAATATGATTCTGCTTAGTAGGCCCGCTAAAAATGGAATGCCTAAGTAGATGGCAACACTTTCAGCAATCGTGGCAATGGAGATTTCGACAATTGCTCCTTCAAACCCGAAATAAGGAGGAAGTACCGTGATAAAAATCCAAGCATAGAAACTATATGCAAATACCTGAAAGATGCTGTTGAAGGCTACCAATCCAGCACCGTACTCGCTACTACCTTCTGCCAAATCATTCCATACCAAAACCATAGCAATACATCTTGCTAATCCTATTAGGATCAAACCAACCATGTATTCAGGATAGTCCTGCAAAAAGATTAATGCCAAAATGAACATCAACACAGGGCCAATTATCCAATTGAGAATAAGCGAAATGGATAACACTTTAACATTTCTAAAGACCTGTGGTAACAGTTTGTAATTAACCTTGGCTAGTGGTGGGTACATCATCAGAATTAATCCTATTGCAATAGGAATGTTGGTGCTCCCACTGCTGAAAGAATCTATAAAACCTGGTGTTGATGGAAACAGGTAGCCAACACCTACACCTATGGCCATCGCAAGGAATATCCAGAGTGTTAGGTATTGGTCAAGGAAACTGAGTTTTTTTTTGGTCGTCATTTGGGTATGTTCACTTTTGAGAATACATAAAACATTTCACTGGCAATTTGCATAGACCGTTCGTCATACCTTGCTGATTCTTCAGAGGTATCATCAAATGCCTTAGGATCTTCATATCGGACAGGGATTCTTTTTTCTGTACCGGATATAAACGGACAGTTCTCATCTGCATGAGAACAGGTCATCACTGCTGCAAATTGGTCTGCTTCATTAATAGGGTCATCAAAGAGTTTTGAAAATGCACTGATCGGTTCATTGTCATCTGAATTAAATACAAAATAAACGGGATTGGTATCGCCTTTGGCTGTTACTCTGAAACCACTTCTTTTAATAGATGCAGCCGCTCTTTCATTAAAGGCTGTTACTTCAACACCACCAGAATAACAATTGGCAGGAACACCGAAATAGTCGGCTGCTGTTTGTGCCCATATTTGTGAAAACTGGCTTCTACGGGAATTGTGGGTACAGATAAAATTGAGGTTGATGTCTTTTACCTGATCGATTTTAGATTGAATGTATTCGATTAGTGGATTAAGCACCTGGATACGCTCCACTGAGATGTTTAATTGCCTTGCTTTTTCTATCGTAGATTCAACCGTTGGAAACATTTTTAATTTTTGTGTCTGCATGATTTTATATAATCTATACTGATTAACAACAACCAGAACCCGGAGCACAGGAGCTCTCTTGAGCCTGCAGGGTAGAAAGTCTTAATCTTGGTTTTTCCTGCGGAATACCGCATTTGTCTTTTGCAAGGCAATCAGTCTGCGTAGATATTAGTATAAAAACGCCGTTTTTAAATTCTAATCCATACTTACCGATAGTGTCTCCCTGATATTCTACTTCAATTTCATGGTTTTCAAGACCCAATTTTTCTTCTGATAGCTGGATGATTGAGCGAAGTTTCTGAACACTCAATCTATGGTCATAATCTGTAGCTGTAAATAATTGAAAATTGATGACGGATTCTTTGCGGATAGTTCCTCCACAATCGATAAAGTGCTTTTGTATGTTACCCACCTCAGTGACATGAAAGTGGGGTGGTACTTGTTCACCATTAGGCAGGGCGAATGTCACCTCATTGACCTTCGATAAAGCTGATTTGATTTCTGATAATTTCATTCCTATTTATGTTATTGCAATATTGCGATACGATTAAACAAATTTTTTTAACAACATTCTCTCGATGAAGGAGTATCAAACTGATTGAATATTTCATTGAATTGACCATTGATTTCTGCCCACCGAACGGGACTGATACAATAGCTAATTCGAGACCCTTCTATAGTTCCCTGAATAATACCAATGTTCTTTAATTCCCGAAGATGCTGTAAGTAAAAATCCGACATTAAAAGAACTAAGTTAAAAATAATTACAGGTTAATAGAGTAGCCCAATGAAAATTTTAATCCTGGGTCTCTAAATGTATAAATTTGATCAATTGATCTGAATGACTCTGCATAACTCTCTCTTTTGCTACCCAGTATATTTTCAACTTTTAAATTAATGGATTTTTTACTCTCTTGACCAAAGCTTTTTGAAAAAGTGAAGTTCAAACTTTCAAATGGATGAGTATATATATCAGGATTATAACCAGCACCAACGACTTCTAGAGTTTTACCTTGCATGTTA
>PKDV01000051.1 GCA_002862715.1 Flavobacteriaceae bacterium
AGATTCTTGTATTTTTCAAGTGTTTTATTTCTTGATGTTATGTTTGTGTGTACAGCATAATGTGAAAGTTGAAGGTAAAAAGGCTTTTTAGCCTGGACTTGCTTTTCAATAAAAGAAATGGACTTTTCAGTTAATGAGAATATTTTTTTGGGGTCATCGCTGGTTGAATAGGTCCACTCGTTTTTTTTGAAACCACCATTAAAATTTGTTGTCTGACCATCGCTAAAGTCATAGCCCAAAACAGAAGGATGAACACCAAAATTAAAACCCTGTTTTGGCCTTACTATGCCCATGCCCCACTTTCCAAAATGTGCAGCAGTGTAATTTGGATTTATTTTCTTTAAAATTTTAGGAATCGTAATGCTTGTATTGTGTTTGATATGATCAGTATTCATTTGTACTCTTATCATATTTAATCTGGCTGCTGTTTTTCCAAATTGCAAGCTATATCTCGAGGGTGCACAAACCGGTGAAGTTGCATAGGCTTGCGAAAAACGCATACCGTTTTTTGCTAATTTTTCTAGATTTGGTGTTTGATGAAAATCACTTTTAGAATTTTTATGTTTTTGTGACATTTGAACCGATGTTCCATTCCAACCCTGATCGTCTACTAATATTAATATGAAATTAGGAGAGTTAAGTTCATTAGAATCATCTTTGCTTAGCGATTTCAAACCTAGTGATGAGATATCACATGAGATAATCAACAAGGTGAAAAGCAAAAAAAAAGTTGAAAAGAATATTTTTTTCATTGTTTTTTACAACCCATATAAAATTTCTAATTACAAATTTCTAAAAAATAAAATCTATATTTATTAAACATGAATCAATTTAAAAAATTTATTTTTTACCACTCAATCCAATAAAAATTTTCTGTAAATAACCCATGAGATTTTTCTTTAATCCTTTCTTATTGTTATTGGTTTTTCCACATCTAAATTCGCAATACATGGATACACATACCCCTTGGAAATTAGAAGGTGCAAACGAAAGAATTGAAAAATACAGAAAAGGAACTGCAAAGATTGAGTTTTACAAAGAAGGAAAAAAAATAAATACCAATGGTGTCATAGACTTGAAGCTTATAAATCATGAATTTAAATTTGGAGTTTCAATGACACAATCTAGAGGCTTGATGCAAAGAGGAGATTCTTTTGAAAGCACTGATTTTATTTTTTACAAGGAAAAAGTAAAGGAAATTTTTAATTTCATTACCATTGGTATGTATTGGTATGCCTTAGACGACACTAGAATAAATTTTGAAAAAGATATGAGAAATTACATTTCTCATGTGATTGAATGGGGATTGAAAAATGATTTAGAGATAAAAGGTCATCCCCTTTTATGGCATGAATCAAATCCAAAATGGGTTGAGAATAATAAAAATCCAAAAAAATTAGAAAAAGAAATATATCGCAGAATAAAATCGTTAATCGAAGATTATCCTGAAATAAAATATTGGGATGTTTATAATGAAGCAGTTGCTGCATTTAAAAATCATGTAAAGCCAAATGGAGTTAGTAGGTGGATTGAATACAATGGAGGAACTGAAAAAACAATTGTCGATCTGTATAGTTTTGTAAATGATGTCAACCCAGAAAAGATTTACACAAACAATCATTACAATCCCAATGACCCTGATTTTTTTGATTTAAACAAATTTATGATTGATAACAATGTTAAATTTGATGCAATTGGAATGCAAGCACACATGCAAACAAGGTCAAGTACCCTCTCTGAAAATGAATTGTGGAATTTGATGGAAAGTTTTAAACCGCTTGGTAAAAAAATTCAGTTTACAGAGCTTTCAGTCACTAGCTCAGTCAAGTTCAATGATTGGAAAGATCACCAAGAATTTTTAAAAAAAAGAAGTGATGCGAGAAAAATTGGTAAAGAGATGAATCTTCCTAGTTTAAAAAAATTAGAAAATTATCAATCTGCATACATTTCAGATTTTTATACATTAGTATTCAGCCATCCAAGTGTAACTTCATTAACATATTGGAATTTATTTGATAAAAATGCATGGCGCGGCCACGCTTCTGGTCTTGTTGATTCTCAAAACAATGAAAAAAAAGCATTTTACACATTAAAAAAATTAATAAAGGAAAAGTGGAATACAAATATTTCAGAAACGAAAATAGATTTACGAAATCCTTTTAAATTTAAGGGCTTTTATGGAACCTATAGCGGAAAATTAAAAATTTCTAACAAAATTTATGATTTCACTTTTGTGCACAAAAAAAATAGTTCTGAAATAATAAAAATTAATCTATAACAAATGAGACTCACAATAACATTATTTATTTTTTCTGTTTTTTTTATTTCGCAAAAAAATTATGCACAAGATTTAAAAATAGATAAACCAAATTTTATTATTTACATAGCTGATGATCACAACTATCAGGACTATGAAATCAATGGTAATAATGATGTTCAAACTAGTGCTGTAAAAAAACTTGCGGCCGAGGGCATAACATTTAAGAATGCATACACTTCACAGGCTATATGTGCACCAAGCAGATCCCAATTGTATACGGGACTTTATCCAATGAAAAATGGGGTAATGGCCAATCATTTACCAACAAAAAATGTTGCAGATATTAATGATTTTTTGGCTGAAATAGGTTATGAAGTTGTTCTTGCTGGAAAAGGGCATGTGAAACCAAAATCAGTTTATAATTGGACCAAGTTTATTCCAATAAAATCTGAGCAAAATTTTATATCTGATGACAATCAAAAAAATGATTTTATTGAGAGGATTGATAACTATCTTAAAAACAACAACAAGCCTTTTTGTCTAATTGTTGCTTCTCACCTACCTCATGGTCCATATGCAGATGTTGACAATTATAACAAGAACAAATCCAATAAAAATTTTAAGTATACAAAAAGGTTTTCAAAAGCTGGATATTATCAAAATATTGATGATGACAATTCTCAAATCAATAAAGTTTTAGATTTAGTAAAAAAAAATAATCTCAAGAACTCAACAGTCTTCATATATATTTCGGACCACGGACTTGATGGTAAGTGGACTGTTTACGAATCAGGATTGAAAATACCACTTGTCATTAGATGGCCAGGAAAAATTAAATCAGGGACTTTTTCAAATGAAATGATATCAATTGTAGACATACTTCCAACGTTAATAGATTTAGGTGGTGGCAACTCAGAAAAACTAGATTTAGATGGATATAGTTTTGCAAATTCAATTGATGGACAAAACAGTTTCAAAAGAACTAAAATTTTTGGAATAGCAACAAGACAAAATATTTTTAAAAGCTATGTATTTCCTTCTAGATCCGTAAGAGAAAATAATTTCAAGTACATCAAGAATTATAATTCTCATGAAGTTGTCAATAATAATTTAGGACCAAATGAAAGTGTAAATAAATTTATTTTAAGAGGAGCAATGGCATTTCCCGAAATTCCTTACGAAGAATTATATGATCTAAGTATAGATCCCGATGAAAAAAATAATCTAGCCAACAATAAAAAATATTTTACAATAAAAAAGGATTTAGAAAAAAAATTAAATAATTGGATGATTAATCAAAATGATTTTTTGATAAATCATAAAATGCCATTAATTAAACCATCAAGAGAAGCGGTAACTCTTGATTATAAAACCTCAAGAAATAATATTCCAGATGAATTAGTAGGTATTCTGAAGGAAAGTGATTATTTAAAATTCCATTATTAATTCAAAAAAAGAACAATGAAAAAAATTACATATGTATCTGTATTATTAATTGTAATGTCTTGTGCATTTAACAAAAAAAATAATGTTTCTAAAGAAAAACTAAATCCAAACCCTGATTTTAAAAACCTGCCACTTGTTTCTGAAATTTACACTGCAGATCCATCAGCACACATATTTAATGGAAAAATTTACATTTATCCATCTCACGATATTGATGTGGCCGAACCTGATACTGATGATTGTGGTAGTCAATATTCAATGCGCGATTACATCGTTTTGTCAATGGATTACATTGGTGGGCCTGTTACCACACACGAAGTTGCTCTGGATATAGATGACGTTCCATGGGCAAAAAGACAGTTTTGGGCACCTGATGCAGCTGAAAAAGACGGTAAATTTTATTTGTATTTTCCGACCAAAGATAAAAATGATGTATTTAAAATTGGAGTTGCTGTTTCCGACAAGCCTGAAGGTCCATTTGAATCCACTAAAAATCCAATTGAAGGAAGTTATAGCATGGACCCATCAGTTTTTAAAGATGACGATGGTTCATATTATATGTACTTAGGTGGAATATGGGGTGGACAACTTCAAAGGTGGGACGAAAATGGTAATTACACTGAAATGGGTTGTGAAACACAAGATAATGGAATTCCAAATAGTCCAGCAATATCTCCAAGAATTGCAAAAATGTCAGACGATATGATAAGCTTTGCAGAGGAGTTAAAGCCGATAAGAATTGTTGATAATAGCGGGAATCCCATACTTACCAAAGATTACGACAGAAGATTTTTCGAAGCTGCCTGGATTCACAAACACAATGGAACCTACTATTTGAGTTATTCTACCGGAAATACACATTATATTGTTTATGCAACTGGCGACAACCCATATGGGCCATTTGTTTATCAAGGAATTTTAAATGAGCCAGTCCAAGGGTGGACAAACCACCACTCCACAGTAAAAATTGATGGAAAATGGTATCTTTTTTATCATGATGTTGAAATGTCTGGGCAAAGTAACTTGAGAAATGTAAAGTACACTGAATTTACTCACAATGAGGATGGAACAATAAACCCAGTTAAAACATATTTTGGAAATGATTTTAAATTTTAAGCTTTATTAAAATGTACACAATTGGGTATGACATTGGAAGTTCGTCTGTAAAAATTGCTTTAGTCGAAGAAAAAAGTGGAAAGAAAATTGATGTAATTCAAGAACCCAAAGATGAAATGGGTATGATTTCTATAAAGTCGTCTTGGGCGGAGCAAGACCCTGATATGTGGTGGAAATTAGTTTGTGTTGGAACAAAAAATATTATAAAAAAAAATAATATTTCTTCAAAAGAAATCATTGGAATTGGGATTTCATATCAAATGCATGGATTGGTACTGGTTGACAGTGAAGGTAAAAGTCTCCGGAATTCTATCATTTGGTGCGATAGTAGAGCAGTTCCGATTGGTCAAAAAGCTTTTGAAGAGCTTGGTGAAGATAGATGCATGAGTCATTTACTCAACAGCCCCGCAAATTTTACAGCCTCAAAACTAAAGTGGGTTATAGATAATGAACCTGAGATTTACGAAAAAATCCAAAATTACATGTTACCCGGAGATTATATTGCTTTAAAATTTTCTGGTGAAATTAATTCTACAATTAACGGCTTGTCTGAAGGAATCCTGTGGGACTATAAGAACTTATCACCTGCTGATTGGCTGATGGATTACTATGGTATTGATAAATCACTTACACCAAATATTTGTGAAAATTTTAAAATTCAAGGAAAAGTATGTAGAAAAGGTTCGTTAGAATCTGGACTTCAGATTGGTACCCCCATTTTATACAGAGCTGGAGATCAGCCCAACAATGCTTTGTCTTTAAATGTCTTTCACCCAGGAGAAATTGCAGCAACTGGTGGGACCTCGGGTGTTGTTTATGCTCTTACAAGCAATAATAAATCCAGTGAACCTCAAAGAATTAATCATTTTGCACACGTAAATTATTCGTATGAAAATCAAATTCTGGGAAAATTATTATGTATTAATGGTGCAGGAATATTGTTCCGATGGTTAAGAAATAATACCGGAGCAAATGATTATAGAACAATGAATGAATTGGCTGAAAAGATTGCGATTGGTGCTAATACTTTGTGTGTACTACCTTTTGGAAATGGGGCTGAGAGAATGTTAGACAATAAGAGTGTGGGATCGAAAATTGTAAACCTAGACTTCAATATTCACAATGATGCCGCTATTTACAGAGCAGCTCTTGAAGGAATTGCTTTTGCATTTGTTTATGGAATTAATATTTTAGAAAAAGATGGCTGTGAAGTTGGTGTAATAAGGGCCGGAAATGACAATTTATTTCGCTCGAAAATTTTTTCCAACACCATTTCTACTTTAATTAACCAAAAAATTGAAATATACGACACTACTGGAGCAGTTGGAGCTGCTAGAGCAGCACTCATCAATGGTAACGATTTTGGTGCTTTTAAAGATTTTCTCTCAAAAAATGATTTAGTAGGAAATTTTGAGCCAAAGACTGATAAAACTGACTATATTGAGGCTTTTAACAATTGGAAAATTGAACTTGAAAAAACTTAACACAAACTACTTAAAAAAAATTAGATTTAAATTATGGAATATTTTAAAGGAATAGGTAAAATAAAGTATGAAGGAAAAAACTCTGACAATCCGTTTGCCTTTAAATATTATGATCCTGAAAAAATTATTGCTGGAAAATCATTAAAAGAACATTTTAAATTTGCAGTTGCATACTGGCACAGCTTCTGTGGTCAAGGTGCTGATCCCTTTGGCGTAGGAACACAAGAGTTTCCTTGGGATGCTGCAAAAGATCCTTTACAAGCTGCTAAAAATAAAGCTGATGCGGCATTTGAATTTTTAACTAAAATTGGTTTCGAATATTTTTGTTTTCATGACTTTGATTTAATTGCGGAGGGACAAACACTCAGTGAATCTGAAAAAAGGGTTGAAAAAATTTCTGACTATATAAAAGAAAAGCAAAAAGAAACAGAAAAAAAGTTATTGTGGGGAACAGCAAATTGTTTCACCAATCCACGTTATATGAACGGAGCTGCTACTAACCCAGATTTTAAAGTTGTTGCCCGCGCAGGTGCGCAAGTAAAAATTGCTTTGGACACAACAATAAAACTAGGGGGTGAAAATTATGTTTTTTGGGGTGGTCGCGAAGGATATATTTCACTATTAAATACTGATATGGGCAGAGAACTTGACCACATGGCAAGGTTCTTAACCATGGCGCGTGATTATGCTAGATCCCAAGGTTTCAAAGGAACATTTTTCATAGAACCTAAACCAATGGAGCCATCAAAACATCAATACGATTTTGATGCAGCTACATCCATAGGTTTTTTGAAAAAATATGGACTGGAAGATGATTTTAAACTAAATATTGAAGTCAACCACGCCACATTGGCTTTACATACATTTGAACATGAATTGGCAGTGGCAGGATGTGAAAACATGCTGGGTAGTATAGATGCCAACAGAGGTGATTATCAAAACGGTTGGGATACCGATCAATTTCCAAACAATATTCAAGAAGTTGCTGTAGCTATGTTAGTATTTTTGAAATATGGAGGTTTACAAGGAGGTGGAGTAAATTTTGATGCAAAACTTCGAAGAAATTCTACTGATTTGGAAGATTTGTTTCATGCTCACATTGGAGGTGCAGACACGTTCGCAAGAGGACTAATTGTAGCCGATAAAATTTTAAATGACTCAAACTTTTCTTCAACTATTAATAAAAGATATAGTTCTTTTGACAGTGGGGATGGGAAAAAATTTGAAAACGGAAACTTATCAATTGAGGATTTATTTCAAATTGCAAAGAATTCAAAAAATATCGAAAAGATTAGTGGTAAAACAGAGTTTTTAGAAAATATAATTAATAATTACATATAAAATGAAAAATAAATTATCAATAACAAAATTGACCATTGTAGCTACACTCGGTGGCCTATTATTTGGTTATGACACTGGCGTTATAGCAGGTACAGTTGGATCGCTTGAAGTAGTTTTCGTTGAAAATCTATCCTGGAGCTCAGAATTTTTAACAAATTTGTTTTATGGTGCTTTAGTTTCTGGTGCTTTGATTGGTTGTATCATTGGAGGTTCAATTGCTGGTGAAATTGGAAGAATTTTTGGTAGAAAAAAAGGTCTTGTGCTGGCAGGTGTGTTATTTCTTCTTTCTGCTATTGGTTCATCTTTTCCTGAAATACCTTTTTCAAAGCTTGGGGTCAATACAGACCAA